>CADAMY010000073.1 GCA_902789095.1 Oscillospiraceae bacterium
ATCAACATGCTTTATCCCTGAGAGAACGTGGTTTATCAAAAACCTTGAACATAAGAATTTCCCGAATGATGTTGACCGTCTGTTTGACTCAATTATCAACAATGACAATTTTACGGTATTTGATGACGAAATGTATCCTCAGTTTATGGTGTATGATGACGGCACGGATACTATTTCACCCATGACACAGGATAATTACAATACGCTTGAAAGATATAATGTATCTTTCTTTGATGCACTTAAAAAGTTTTTAAAGAATGTTTTTCATTTTATAAAACAGTATTTTGCTCAGAAACAAAAGGGTGATATAATTGAACAAAACTAAACGTACTATCATTATTGCCGTTGCTGTTGTTGTCTGTGCTGTCGCAGTGATATTCGGCGGTATTTTTGGCGTAAGCAGATATATTTACAAAGATGATGTTGCTGCCGAAAAAGCCGAGAAGGAACAGTTCGCAGCGAGTGAAAATCAGACTGATACGGCTGCCTCTGAGCCTGAAACTTCACAGTATGTTGTAATCCCAAACGCTGAAGACGGAAGCGTTCAGTTCGGCGGTGAAGAGCTTTTCAACGAAAAAGCCAAAAATAACGTTATTACACCCGAAGAAGCGGCAAAAGGCTCATCTGGTCAGGCGGGGCAGAGTAAATCATCTTCGTCTTCGTCATCCGGTTCATCATCGGGCAGTACTTCGGCTGACAATAAATCGTCGTCAGGTTCTGCTCAGTCAGGCAACGCTCCGTATGCGCTTTCGAGCAATGATATTTCAGAAGTTCTGGCTTATTATAAAAAAGTATCCAACCTCAACGCAAGCAAGCAGTTCCATAAGTCTCTTACCCTTGTTTCCATGAACGGCGGCGAAACCGTCAAACAGAGCTGGGTAGATAATTTCAGAGGTATGGCGGAAAAGGGACTTGCCAAAAATAATATTGACAACGAGCCTTATCCCGGCAAACCGAATCAGATCATGGCGTCTGACTGGAGAAGCGCAAAGGCTGTGAATGACGGGAAATACACAACGCTTACAATCAACGTAGTCCCGCAGACAGATAACGCCAACGGCTCGCAGTTTGCAGGTACTTGCGGCAGAAGCATGGGCGTGCTTGACGGTATGCAGCGAGCGCTTCAGGATCTTCCTCTTGTTTCAATAGAAAGTATGGATATGGAGATTCAATACCAGAATCCTGTTATAAAGCTTAAAGTGGACAATCAGACGGGTCAGCTTGTAAAAGGCGGATGCTCCTGGTCATACAGAACAAATATCAAGATCATCAGCCTCAAAGGCAAAGCGATAGTCAATATTACCCTTAAAAACGCAAGCGGCGTTGTTGATTACAGAGTTTCATATTAAAAATAAATCACTTTCATCACCGGTTGTTGAAAAACAGCCGGTTTTGTTATATAATATATGTATGTTTAATTCGGAGGATTGTTATGGAATACAGAAAACTGCCCCACGGCGGCGAAATGATAAGCGTTATAGGTATGGGTTCTTCGGTAGTCGGAGCTCAGAAAGAAAAGGATATTATAAAAACCGTTGAGTATGCCGTTGAAAACGGAATAAACTATTTTGATATGGCAGGCGGGCACGCAAGTATTTTTGCCCTTTACGGCAAAGCTTTTGAATGCTGCCGCAAAGATGTTATGCTTCAGGTGCATTTCGGCGCAGATTACGTCAGCGGGGAGTACGGCTGGAGTACCGACCTTGAAACTATAAAACGTTCTGTTGCGTGGCAGCTTGAAAATCTTAAGACTGATTATATTGATTTCGGATTCATACATTGCCTTGATGAACAGGGCGACCTTGAATCCTATGAAAGAAGCGGAGCGCTGGAATATATTCTCGATATGAAACAGCAGGGCGTCGTCAAGCATCTCGGATTTTCTACCCATTCGCCCGAAATGGCGAACAAGCTGCTTGATAAAAACATAATTGATATGCTTATGTTTTCAATCAACCCGATGTATGATTACGGTCAGGGCGACTACGCAATAGGCGGCTCGGACGAAAGATACAATCTTTACCGTCGCTGTGAAAAAGAAGGCGTCGGCATTTCGGTTATGAAACCGTTCAATGCGGGACTTCTTCTTGACGAAAAGAAATCCCCGTTTCACAGAAAACTCACAACAGCGCAGTGTATACAGTATTGCCTTGATAAACCCGGCGTTCTCACCGTTTTGCCGGGACCGGGGAGCGTCAGCGAGCTCGAAGAGATACTGCACTATAACGAAGCAACCGAAGAAGACAGGGATTATTCCGTTATTGGTACGTTTACCCCTGACGATTCAGTCGGCAAATGCGTTTACTGCAAGCATTGTCATCCGTGTCCGGCAGGGCTGAATATCGGTCTTATAAATAAATATTACGACCTTGCGAAACTCGGCGATAAGCTGGCGGCTGAGCATTATCTGACTCTTGAAAAAACGGCAGAGGATTGTATTTCCTGCGGTCATTGCGATTCAAGGTGTCCTTTCCACGTCGCTCAGTCAGAAAGAATGACTGAAATTTGCAGATATTTCGGTAAATAAACAGTATATTATTGAATTGATTGTTCTTTTATGATATATTTGTTATACAGCAAACTGCTTGCATCGTTTGCAGTTTGATTATAATACTTTAATGAAAGAGGGGATCGTATGCAGTTCCATCCTGTTCTGGCAAAAATAATTTCGCTGATTCTTGCAGTAATTACACCCGTTTTATCTTTTACTTTCGGTAAGGTCGGCAATTATACCGCCTCGCCCGAAAAGGCGCAGATAGCTCTTGAAAAGACCGACGGATTCATGGCGGGTATCTGCCATCCCGACCCTGAATATCAAAAAATCAAAGACGCTAATATCGGCTGGATTCGTGAGGATATTCCTTTCCCGTTTGATGAAGACGGAAATCTTACCGAGAGCTATATAAATACTAAAGAAGAAATGAGCGAGTATGCTCAAAACGGCATCAAGGTAATGGCGATAACTCCTAACCCGAAAGAGTATCTTGCCAATGGACTTGATATCCGCAATAAAGAGGATATACCCGAAATTCAGAGGATAGCCGAGTTTTATATTGAAGATTATAAAGATATTGCAGGAGCTTTTCAGATCGCTAATGAAATGGGAATCGACAGATTCACAAAGCCGTTCACACAGGCAGAAGCCGCAAAGTTCATAGGCGTTCAGCTCAAGGCTATGTATCCCATAAGGGGAGATATTATTATAGGATATAACCTTGGCGGTCTCGGTATGGCAACTATGCCATTCCTGATGATGCCTTACAGCCGATACGTTGATTATATAGGCGTTGATCTTTACTTCGGCTCATTTGAAAACGTTGTAAAATCAATGGAAACTTATCCTGCGCTTCTTAAAATGATCCATGCCGTCACAGGCAAACCGCTTGTTCTTGCCGAATTCGGCTATATTGGTTACGGCGAGCCTAAAACTGATGAAGAAAAAGCTGAAATCCTTGAAAAATACGGATTCCATTCGGAAGCAGAAGTTAAGCAGGACGTTGAAGCGTTTATTTCGCAGCTGCCTGAATCTCTGCGTGAGGAATTTGAGATTTATTATAAAGACTTGAGTGATGAAGATAAATGGTCGCTGCTTTTTCAGGGTGAATTTGCAAACCATATTTACAGTGAGCTTGCCGAAGGCGTTGAACTGACGGGTTACCCTCATTCTCCCGAAGGTCAGGCAAAATTCTATGCCGATCTTATTCCTGTTGTCAGAAGCCTTGATTATTGCTTAGGCGCATTTATATATATGTGGAATGATTCTCAGCAATGTTACGTCTGCGGTCAGGCTGACTGCCCTGTTGAAACAGGCTGGGGAATCGTTGACGGAAACGGTGATCCCAAACCTGCTTATTACGCTGTTCAGGCGGCATTTGCAGATTAAATCACTTTTTCGGAAAATTTAAATGACGCCAAGGGGAGAGAACTTGTATGTCAAAACTCAGAGACGCCGCAAAAAAACTGAATCTTGATAAAGCTTATCATACGGCAAATAAAATGATATACGGCATCAAAGCGCCTTTTTCTCACGAGAGTATAGATATAAACTGCGACGAAGCGAGAAGGATTCTTGAAGAATTTTCAAAAAAGCCTGACGGCTCGTCTTTTGCTGATAATGAACTGATTGAGCCTTTTAAATATGATCTTCAGATCATCATTCCGGCATATAACGTTGAAAAGTATCTTAAAGAATGTATGGATTCCGTTCTCTCTCAGCAGACGGAATGCAGCTTTACGGTAACTTTGATTGACGACGGCTCGACCGACGGTACGCCTCAGATAGCCGACAGTTACGGTGAGGACAGCAGAGTCAGAATAATCCATCAGGAAAACAGAGGATTTTCAGGCGCGAGAAACAGAGGACTTGAAAAAATAGAAGCAAAATATATTTCATTTGTTGATTCTGATGACGTTCTGCCGCAGGGAGCTTTGCAGGCTCTGATGAGCGCTGCTTTAAAAAAAGATGCGGATATAGTTGAAGGCGGATTTTATAACCTTACCGGCAATTCAATTCTCAAGAAGCATAGTACAGATTCAGTCAGAGCTGTAAATCCGCAGACTTCTTTAAGAGGTCAGCCGTGGAGCAAGGTTTACAGAAGCAGCCTTTTTAAATGCCTTCATTTTCCGGAAGGCTTCTGGTTTGAGGATTCCATCAATTCCTTCCTTATTTTCCCGTCTGTAAAATCAGCTTATGTTATACCTGATTGTGTTTATACTTACAGAATCCAGCCGGACAGCATTACAAGAACAGCGCCTTCAAGACCGAAGTGCATTGACACTTACTGGATAACGGAAATGCTCGTAACTGAGCGTAAAAAACTCGGCTTGCCTGAGAATGAGGATTTTTACAATAAATTTCTCAGCCAGCTTATGCTGAATGCTCAGAGGGTATCGAAAATGCCTGAAGATATTAAGAAATGCGTTTTTGTTCTGACGGCAGACCTTGTTGAGAAAAATTTTGAAATCATAAATGTTGATAAAAAATACGTTCCTTTGCTGGGCGCTCTTAAAAAGCGTGACTACGGCGAATACAGTCTGTATTGCAGTACGCACACAAGATAATAAAATTAAACCTGCCGCAATTATTTGTTCGGCAGGTTTGCTTTGTTGTGCGTTATTCTGATTGTGAATATCAAGACATCAGATATAACTATTAGACATTTAAATTGTTTTACTATATAATAAAACTCAGAGAGGTGATGAATTTGAGAAAGAGTATATTTATTCTGATATTTGTTTTGGCTTGTTCTTTGTTTTTTACTTCGTGTTCTGATAATACTGATAATGAAGCTGTATCGAATACACAGATTTCTCAGACTCAGGAGCAGTCACTTCCGCACAGTACAAAAGAGGAGACTGAAAAAATGTTAAGTATGAAAATCAACGGCGAAGCAGTTTCGGTTGAATGGGAAAATAATGATTCCGTGAAAGAGATCAAAAAGCTTTGTTCAGTAAATCCGCTTATCATAAATATGAGAATGTACGGAGGATTTGAGCAGGTCGGAAGTATCGGCGCTGAAATTTCCCGTAATGATAAACAGATTACAACGTCGCCAGGGGATATAATGCTGTATTCGGGGAATCAGCTTGTTGTTTTTTACGGCTCAAATTCATGGAGCTATACAAGGCTCGGAAAGATAGCCGATAAAAACAACTCGGAGCTTGAAAAGCTTCTTTCAGCCGGTGATGTTTCAATTACGATAAGCTTGGAGGGATGAATATGAAAATACTGATTCTTAACGGCAGTCCGCATATTCACGGAGCTACGTCAGATATGGTTGATGCTTTTATTGAAGGAGCGAAGGAAGCCGGTCACAGCGTTGTAAATATAAACGTTGCACATAAAAATATAAAAGGATGTATGGGGTGCGAATACTGCCGTGAAAAGGGTGACGGCGTATGTATTCAAAAAGATGATATGCAGTCAATTTACCCCGAAATACTCGTCGCGGATATGATAGTTTTTGCTTCGCCTATATATTATTTTACTCTCTCGGCTCAGCTTCAGGCTGTCATTCACAGAACGTATTCAATAGATATACCGAAGAATGTAAAAAAGACTGCGCTTATCATGAGCTCCGGCAGCGCATACGTTTACGGTCCCGCAATAGCTCAGTATTACCAATCTATCGTTGAGTATTGGGGAGTGGAAAATGCAGGTATTTTTACTGCAAATTCCGATCAGAATTTTTCACAGCAAAAGAGAGAAGAACTTTACAATTTTGCAAAAATGGTTTAAAATAGGAGTGATAATTTATGAAAAAGGTTATAACGCTGCTTTTAATAGCCGCTTTTTGTCTGGTTTTATCTGCTTGCGGATCAAAAACAAATGATGCCGAGAATACCTCTCAGCCTGAGCAGAGTCAGGCTGAAATCACCTCGCTTCAGGCTAAACGAACTGCTAAAGACGGGGCGCAGATTCAGACTGACGACAAATCGATGCCCACAAGGCTTCCTATGGAAGGCGGAACAAAAATCAATATGTATTTCGGCGATACTCTTGTTACCGGAGTCCTGAATGATTCCGAAACGGCAAAGGCGCTGATTGCGAAACTTCCGATGACACAGACTGTCAGCAGATATTCTCACGATTTCTGCGGAGTTACGGAAAGTCTGCCGTATAACGAGGATGAAGTCCATTACGGCTGGCTTAACGGCGATATTGATTATGCGATTGATGCTCCGTATTTCACGATCCTTTTTGAGGATGAGGAAAAAATCCGAGCAGTACGGCAATCAGGTGAATATCGGCGTTATCACTTGCCCGATAGAAACCATTGCGAATCTTGACGGCAGTTTTGATGTAAGGATCGAGCTTGCGGAATGATCTTTTCACAACGGAGGCGTATTTTATGAGAATTAAATCTTTAATGATTCTTTTGATGTGTGCTGTTCTTATGTTTACTGCGGCTTGCAGCGGCAATAATCAAAAAAATGATGCTGATTCCGGCAGCGCTTCGTCAGATACTGCCGGTAATTCTGAAAACGGCAGTAAAACAGACGGCAAATCAATAGTAATTTATTTCAGCCGTGTCGGCAATACCGATTTCCCCGCTGATGTTGATGCTCTTACAAGCGCCAGTATCCGCATAGATAACGGTACTGTAAAGGGCAACGCTCAGCTTATGGCGGAATATATTGCCGCAGAAGCAGGATGTGAAACTTACGAAATAACTGTGGAAGAGCCTTATCCTGTCGATTATGACGAAACGGTAAATCTTGCCCGTGAAGAGCAGAACAAAAACGCTCGCCCCGCTCTTAAAAACGACACGATAAATACCGATGAATATGATACGGTATATCTTGTATTCCCGAATTGGTGGGCTGACCTTCCGATGCCGTTATACACCTTCTTTGAAAATCACGATTTCAGCTCAAAGACTATCAACGTTTTTGCAACTCACGAAGGCAGCGGATTTTCAAAAACCGTAGACGCGGTTAAAAAGCTTGAGCCGAAAGCTGACGTCAACGAAGGACTTGCCGTAAGAGGCGCAAACGTTACCGACGAGGAGCAGAGCATCCGTAAATGGGTAAAGGATAATTGAATTATATCTTTAAGGCTTGCCGTGAACGGCAGGCCTTTTTTATGAAATTGTTTAATTGATTATATTCTGAATCTTTTTGTAATGTTGGATTTTTTTATAAAATCTATTGTAAAATTTTTTAATTCATATTATAATTAATTTATCTTTTTTATGAGGTGCAGGAATTTGAACAGACAAGGATTTGACAACGAAAAATATCTCAGTATGCAGTCTGAAAAAATCAGAGAACGCATCGCACGCTTCGGCGGTAAACTTTATCTTGAGTTCGGCGGTAAATTATTTGATGATTTTCACGCTTCAAGAGTTCTTCCCGGTTTTGCGCCGGACAGTAAGGTGAAAATGCTTCTCCAGCTTAAAGACCAGGCGGAAATTGTTATAGCCATCAATGCCGCTGATATTGAAAAAAATAAGATAAGAGGCGACCTCGGCATCACATACGATATGGACGTATTAAGGCTTATTGACGCTTTCAGGAGCATCGGTCTGCTCGTCGGCAGCGTTGTAATGACCCGTTATACTTCCCAGCCTGCGGCTGACGCATTCTGCAAACGCCTTGAAACTCTCGGTATCAAGGTATATCACCATTATCCGATCGAGGGCTATCCTTCCGATATTGATAAAATTGTCAGCGACGACGGATTCGGCAAAAATGAGTATATAGAAACTTCACGTTCTCTCGTTGTTGTTACGGCTCCCGGTCCGGGCAGCGGTAAAATGGCCACTTGTCTTTCACAGCTATATCATGAAAATAAAAGGGGAATTGCCGCAGGTTACGCAAAGTTTGAAACGTTCCCGATCTGGAATCTTCCTTTAAAGCATCCTGTAAATCTTGCCTATGAAGCGGCTACGGCTGATCTTAACGATGTTAATATGATAGATCCGTTCCACCTTGAAGCTTACGGCGAAACTACCGTAAACTACAACCGCGATGTTGAAATCTTTCCTGTGCTTGCCGAAATATTTAATCAGATATACAACGAATGTCCGTATAAATCACCTACCGATATGGGCGTAAATATGGCTGGCTACTGCATAGTTGATGATGACGCCTGCCGTGAAGCTTCAAGGCAGGAGATCATCAGAAGATATTTTGCTGAGCGCTGTTCTTATAAAAAAGGTACGGGCAACCTTGAAAACGTCAACAAAATAAAGCTTATTATGAAGCAGACGGGAATCTCTCTTGACGAAAGACCTGTTATCGGCGCCGCTGTAAAAAGAGCGGAAGAAACTCAGGCTCCTGCTTTTGCGCTGGAAATAGGCGAGAACGAGCTTGTTACAGGCAAAACCTCGGCTCTTATGGGTGCGGCGGCTTCCGCAATGCTCAATGCGCTTAAAAAGCTTGCGGGAATAAGCGACGATATCCATCTGCTTGTCCCTGCCGTTATCGAGCCTGTTCAGGAGCTTAAAGTGAAGTACATGGGCAATCATAATCCGAGGCTTCACGTTGACGAAGTGCTGATAGCTCTGTCTGTTTCTGCGGCTACTAATCCGCTGGCTCAGCTCGCTTTGCAGCAGATTCCGAAGCTCAGGGGAATGGAAGCTCATTCAACCGTTATTCTCACAAGCCGTGATGAATCGCTGTTTAAAAAGTTCGGTGTTAATATTACCTGTGAACCGCAGTATCAGACAAAAAAACTTTATCATAACTGATTATTGATGAATATATATCCTCTTGATGCGCTTTGTATCAGGAGGATTTTTCAGTTCACCCGCCTTGACTTGAAAGACTTATTATATTAGAATATAAATGAAATTTGTATATAAGGATGAATTTTCAACAGCGCTTAAAAGGGTGATAAAAATGAAAAAGTATAAAAGAATTATTGCTGTTTTTATAATGCTGACTCTTATTATAAATATTTTCAGCGTTTCTGCTTCGGCAATGTCCGGCACGCTGAAATACAGCGTGGATTTCAAACCTGAAGGAGTTTATTATAACGACGACAGAATCCCCGTGACCGGCTGGGCTTTTAACTATTCAGGAGAAACGGTCAGGTGCTTTTATACTGTTGACTCAGGCGCAAGGATTTATACAGACCCTGTTGTGAGAAACGACGTTGCAGCGGCGTTTGCTTCATGTACTCAGCGAGACTGCGGATTTGATCAGAATATAAATATTTCTTCACTTTCGGCAGGTGAGCATACTTTCAGATTTTACGCCGAGTGTGCAGGCGAGACTGAGCTTATTTGCGAGAGTGAATTTGACTTGCGCAAAATAATTGTCGGGAGTGACGCCGCTCCGACCGGCGAGTACGATGCTGACGAATTATCGTCAATCAACGTCGTCGGCTGGGCTTTCAGCTCGTGGGGCGAAGAAACAGACTGTTATTATTCCGTTGATGATTCCGATGCGATTCCTCTTGAAAAGAAAAAGAGAACAGACGTAAAAACATATTACGGCGATATATGTACTCAGGAATACTGCGGATACAATTTCAATATTCCAATCAGCGATTTTACGCTTGGCGAGCATACGATCACTTTTTTTGCTCAATGCGGCGAATATAAAAAGACAATAACCACGTCGGATTTC
>CADAMY010000074.1 GCA_902789095.1 Oscillospiraceae bacterium
TAAAAGGAGAATTGTCGTTTTGGAAGGCGGAATAAAACGGATTTTTGATTCTTTAAAAAATAAAGAAGAAAATAAAAAGCTTATCAGATGGATGTTTTCGATCACAAAGCCTTATACAAAGGGCATACTGCTGATTTTTCTGATAAGCATAATATCCATGTCCATTTCTTATGCCGGAACAATTATAGGCAAATATGTAGTCGACGACGCAACAACGGGAATCATCAATCCGCGCAATATGATTCTCATGGGCTCGGCGTCGGTTTTGGCCATACTTATAGGCATAGCGAGCAGAGTTTTAAGCGATTACATAAATGAAAAATTTGCTTTCAGCATAAGAGCAAAAATGTTTTCCGACATTCAGAAAAGCGCGTGGAAACATATCACAAAATTCCACAGCGGCGACCTTGTAACGAGACTTACAAGCGACATCGGCTCACTTTCGGGCGGACTTATCTCTTTCGTTCCGCAGGTGATTCTGGTTTCCGTTCAGCTTATTATTGCGTTTGCGATCCTTTTTTATTACGATAAGTCAATGGCTCTCGTGGCGCTTGTAATCGGTCCCATCGGAACCATCTTTGCTGTTTTATTCAAAGAAAAATATAAAAAATATCAGACCCAGCTTCGTGAAAGCGAAAGCGAATACAGAACTTTTCTTCAGGAAAATCTTTCAAACATTACTATAATAAAAGCCTTCCGCAGAGAAGAGCCGAACAACGAAACTTTTGACGAAATGAAACGAAAAAGGCTTGAAATAATCCTGCGTTCGTCAAGGCTCGGAGCGCTGATAAGCGCTGCGCTGCGGCTGATTTACAGAATCGGTTACGTTGTGGCATTCTGCTGGGGCGCATACAGAATCTCAAAAGGATTCATAACTTACGGTACTCTCACCGTATTCATTTCACTTGTCGGTCAGGTTCAGGGCTCTATAAAAAACCTTGCCGGCATCGTGCCTCAGGTTTACAATATGCTCATCTCGGCAAAGAGGATATGCGACGTTACCGAAACCGAACAGGAAAACTACGACGGCGATACCTTTATACCCGAAAATATCGGCGTAAAAATCAGCGATCTCACCTTTGCTTATGACAAGGACGAAGTGCTCAAAGACATCTCGCTTGACGTAAATCCCGGCGAAAAAATCGGCATAATCGGTGCGTCAGGCGCAGGTAAAACGACGCTTATCCGCCTGCTTCTTGCGCTCGTTAATCCGAGCGGAGGAAGCATTGAATACACGGGCGAAAACGGATTCTGCGAAAACGCCTGCCCCGCTTCAAGGCGGTTTATTTCTTACGTTCCACAGGGCAACACTCTGCTTTCGGGCACTATTGAAGAAAACCTGAAAACCGGCAAAACCGACGCGAGTTATGACGAAATGATGCGCGCGCTGGAATTTGCCGGAGCCGCAGAATTTATTTCAAAACTTCCCGATGGAATCGGCACAGTTCTTTCTGAAAAATCGGGCGGAATATCCGAAGGCCAGGCTCAGAGAATCTCGATAGCAAGAGCGCTGATTGCGGACAAGCCCGTCCTGATTCTTGACGAAGCAACAAGCGCGCTTGATGAAAAAACCGAAGCGCTTGTGCTCAGAAATATTTCGGAAAATTTCAGAAACCGAACCTGCTTTATAATCACTCACAGAAAAGCCATGCTTGATTATTGTGACAGAATAATCAGGATTGACGATAACGGAAAAATCATCGAACTTAGTAAACAGGAAGGAGAATAATTATGTCAGTATTCAAAAGCGCCGCTTCGGTTCTGCTTGCCCTGCTTCAGCTTCTTTTTGCTTCTGTAAGCTATAAACAGATTGACGCTCCTGCCCCGGAAAAAGAAGAGCCGTCTGCCGTTGTCAACGATATTGACGGCGAGACTCCGCTTGCGGACAGTATCAAATATTCAAACAAATGCGAAGACGTACCGACGGCGGCATACACCACAGGCAAACGTCAGTATTACGGTATGAAAAACTTATCCGCATACATTGCTCACAATCTGACTTCTTCAAACAATAAAACGGCAACTGTTTACGACCTTCAGGGAAATACTTATGTAAAAAACAGTTTTGATCCGTACTATAAAACGGCAAAAGGCAAAACCCGTTTTGCATCCAAAAGCTCAGGTGACGCAAGAGTAAACACAATCAGACTCGGCGAATACTATTATGAATGTCACGTAAGAGATCTCGGTTTTGCTCTTAATGAATCCCGAACGGAATTTTTGTTTGACAAATGCTACCACCTTTATGCGGACAAGGTATACGAACAGCTTTCTCTTCTGGCTTATGAAGCTACCGAAGAACTTGACACCTTCGGCACTCAGATAAAAATTCCCGTCAAAACCGTTTCCGCTATTCAGATTAAGGATAAAAACGGAATACATTCAACGCTTGACAACATCGACGCTCAGTCTGTTGAATACGCCGCTTTTGACATCAGAAACACCGGCGTTTTCGGCATAATAATTCCGTCTGACGGCTCAACGAAGGGAGTATCTGTCACCAAAAAAGGTCAGAATTATATCATTGACCAAACGGCAGAGTATACGCCCGGCACAGGAATAAATAAATATGATGAAACTGGCGGTTATGAGCTTAACTGCGTAACGTTCGGCAGAAGAATTTATACGGACTCAACTCACACATTTGACAAGATAGACAAAGAAGCTTACATTGAAAGGAATCCGCTCACGGCAATAAGCGTCGGCGGCACAAACTCAGACGGTAAATACATAGGCTACGACTCTCTCAGAGGCGCTTACACGTTTACCTGCTCAGGTGTTTCGTTTAACCTGGCTTTTGAAAAACCGGAGCTGCAGCTTTTTACCGATATTTCATTTACCGGCGATACCCTCGGCAGAGATATTATGATCCGTATGAACGGCACACACGGCTGTCTTGAAGCGGGCGCTCTGCTTGATAAAAACCGTCAGCTCGTTCCGGTAAACGTTCAGATAAGCAAGAATTTTAAAGGCGACGGCGGCGAAGAATTTTACAGTGCGATAGACTATGAATACGGCGACAGCTTTTTCCCTTTGCACATCAACAAAAATGAAAAGCTTGACTTTACACTTCTCAATCTTTATCAGAACTGGGGTAAATTCCCGCTCAAGCAGCTATCTTCAATAGAGTTTTACCGCTCCTATTATCACCTCTCAACAGGCGTTACAGAGTCAAACTGCATAGCTATGTACGGCTCATCCGCCCAAAAAGACGGATGGCTCCTGCCTGATTTCAGAGGCGCAAGCTCTCCCTACTGGGATAATCAGCCTCAGCACAATTCGGTAGGAATACTCGGCTTTGTAAACTTTAAAAACAAGGTTCTCGGTCTGTTTGATACAAAAAGCGACTATGGCGAATACTCTTACGGCAATATAGCGTCCGTCGGTCAGACATACAGCGACATAACCGATTATTACAACGCTGACTGCGGCGCTTATTCATACAGCCTGCGTCACGTTGAATTCCCCCAGACAGACGAAAACAGAACTTTCTACCAGGTAGACATCAAATTCAATACCGATATGACGTTCAAAAACTTTAAACGTGATTTCTCATTTTTCTATATGAACGGCAGAGACCTGACTTTCAAAAAATTCGGCTATCTTGACGAAAACAACGAAGAGACGGTTTCAGAAATCACCGCAAAAGAAAAGAATAAGTACGTCACTCTCGGCTCGGAGTCTCCGTATTTCGGATTTTTCAATGCAACAGAGGAAACAGAATATCATATCGACGAGTATTTCGGCAGTAACTGCGCAGTCATCGTACGCAGCTTCAATATAGTAAAAGACGGCAAAAAATATGACATTCCGCTTGCGGTAAGAGAGAACTGCACTAAGAGAAAGAGCGAAGTTTCGCTTACGCTTGACGCTAAAAAGATCAAGTTTTCAAAAGGCGACACGATCTCGCTCGATATGATCCTTCTCCCGTGGGGAACAGGCAGAGAAACTAACGATCAGAACGTCCGTGATGTGCGATTTGACAGCGCGCTGAACGCTCAGAGAGCTGTATCTGATACAAACGAAATACTTGATGACTCAGTTGTTCCCACGGTAAAGAGTATTGACAACAGGGCTTCATTTACATTGTCGGGCGGCAAAAACAACGTCGCAGTAAAGGTCAGCGGATTCACACGCCTCGCAAGACCCGACGTAACGGCTGAATGCGGCGGTGAAAAGAAGAAGCTTGCTCTGCCAAGCTCCAACGGCTATGACGGCTACTCCGTGATTTATGAAGACGACGGAACATATACCTACTCGTTTATCTGTGACGTTGACGACCCCGAAGCGCAGTATAATATTACGGTAGAATTAAATTGATCAACAAAAAAATTGAGCAGCAGGCACAAAACCTGCTGCCTTTTTTATCTTTTTGTGGTTGTTTCTGCTGTGGTTGTGGTGGTTGAGGCGCTTGTGTTATCGTCGGCTTTGTCGGTTTTCTGATCGGCATCGCTTGTAAGGTTGCTGAATTCGCTCGTCGCCTCATCTATCGCCTGAGAAAGATTTGTCGTGCTTTTTGTTGTGGATTCCGTAGTTGTCGTGGTTGTTTTATCGTCCTTTTTATCCATGCCGCAGCCTGTCAGAAACAGCCCCGCGCACAACGTCAGCGCTATGATTGCGGACAGTATTTTTTTCATTTTTATTCTCCTTTTTAAATTAGCTTTTTTAATATTTTGCTCGTATTTTTTTATTTTATTCAAAATGTCAGATTTTGGCTTAAAATAACGATTTTTTTAAGATTTTTATTGCAAAAAAGGTTGAGAAATCATTATATATATGTTATAATAATACAGTATAATTTTATTCTTTGAGGAGTATTGACTATGGCAAACACTGCTGAAAAACTCGGTCTTATCGTTAAAAATCTTTCTGTTAAAGCGGACAATCTCGGCTTCCACGTTGTTATACCCGAAGGAACGGAAAAAGGCGCTCCGCCCGTGAGCGAATCAAACGGAAAATATACCGCTCTCTTTTCAGGCGACAAGGGTACTTTCAAGCTCGAAGTATCTGACCAGAAGATTTATCTTAAATGCACTCTTGCAAAAGCTGACATGGCTGTTGAAAACGATTTTTCGCAGGAATCCGTCAGTCTTTTTGAAGAGGATTCATTAAGAGATCAGGACATACGCTCGATGAGCAACGAATTCGGTGAAAACATCGAAAAATTCTATTCAGCCGGTCAGACCAAAAAGTCGAAACTGCCCACGCCCGTTTCCAAGAATGCGGCAAAGAGCGGCAGCGTTTATTATGATACGATTACATTGGGCGCAAGAATTTCGCAGATTTATCCCGAACTCAAAGACGAGTATAAGGCAAATATCGAAAAATACGGCGAGTTCCTTGTTGAAGATTTCTTCCTGAATCACGGCAACGCTTACATTATCAATACTATCAGAGAAAACAACCCGCAGAAAATGAGAAAGCTTTTCAACTGCCTGAACGAAATCTATAACGACGGCACAAACGAAGTTCAGGGCGTTATTGTTATAACGATTCTCGGCAGTCTCAGAAACGATGAGCAGCTCCTTGCGAACTGCGTTGATTATATGGACGATATGACGCTAGCGGTAATCGAAGCGAACAAATACCTTGCTAAATCAAAAAGCGCAAACGCAAAACTTGAAAATCCGCCGGCTTATAAACCGAAAAAGCAAAAGAAAAAAAGTTCATTTTTAAGTCAGATGGGAATGTAACGGAGGTACTGCAAATTGGAAAACATTGAAGAAAAAATTGAAGAAGAAATCGGTCAGGAATCTCCCGCTCAGGAACAGGCTCTTATAGAAGACCTTTCTGACGAGGATATCGACACTTCCGTTACCGAAGAATACGGCGCCGATCAGATTCAGGTTCTTGAAGGACTTGAAGCTGTGCGCAAGCGCCCCGGTATGTATATCGGCTCGACAGGACCCAAAGGACTTCATCACCTTGTATACGAAATAGTCGATAACTCCATCGACGAAGCCCTTGCAGGTTTCTGCACTCATATCGAGGTTGAAATTCTGCCCGGCAACATCATTTCCGTCAGAGATAACGGACGAGGAATACCCGTAGGTCTTAACGAAAAAATGGGGCTGCCGACTGTTACGGTCGTTCTCACCGTACTTCATGCAGGCGGTAAATTCGGCGGCAGCGGATACAAAGTATCCGGCGGTCTTCACGGCGTAGGTTCATCTGTTGTAAACGCCCTTTCCGAATGGCTCGAGGTCGAAGTTTCAAGAGAAGGTCACGTCTGGAGCCAGCGTTTTGAAAGAGGCGACGCCGTAAACGAGCTTACCGTAACAGGCGACACGGACGAGACAGGCACTCTCATCCGCTTCAAAGCCGACCCCGAAGTTTTTACCGAAACTACCGAATACGATTTTGAAATACTTCAGAGAAGACTGCGTGAATCCGCATTCCTCAACGCAGGTCTTTCAATAACTCTTACCGATAAGAGAGACAGCGAAAATATAATTGAGCAGGTCTACTGCTACGAAGGCGGTCTTTCAAGCTTTGTTGAGTTCATCAACAATTCAAGAGGACTTACAGCTCTTCATCCGAAGCCGATCCATTTTTCGGCTTCCAAAAACGACCGTTACGCTGAAATCGCTCTTATGTATAACGACGGCTACAACGAAACCCTGCTTTCGTTCGCCAACAACGTTAACACCATTGACGGCGGTACTCACGAAACAGGATTCAAGAACGCGCTTACAAGAGTATTCAACGACTACGGCAAAAAATACAACATCTTAAAAGACGGAGACAAAAAGCTTTCCGGCGACGACGTAAGAGAAGGTCTTGTAGCAGTTGTAAGCGTTAAGCTGACCGAGGCTGAATTTGAAGGGCAGACAAAAGGCAAGCTCGGCAACACCGACATCACCGGTCTTGTCTATTCAACAGTCTATGAAAAGCTGATGACTTATTTTGAAGAAAATCCGTCAGTCGCAAAAGCTATTTTCTCAAAAGCTCTTGACGCTTCAAGGGCAAGAGAAGCCGCAAGAAAAGCAAGAGACCTTGCAAGAAGAAAGAGTGCTCTTGAAAGCAACGCTCTGCCCGGCAAGCTTGCAGACTGCATTGAAAAAAGCGCAGAAAATACAGAAATATACATCGTCGAGGGAGATTCCGCAGGCGGCTCTGCAAAAGAAGGCAGAGACCGTTATTATCAGGCGATCCTTCCGCTGTGGGGCAAAATGCTCAACGTTGAAAAGTCAAGACTTGACAAAGTAATCGGCAACGATAAGCTCAACCCCGTCGTAATGGCTCTCGGCACGGGAATCGGCGACGATTTTGATATTTCAAAATTAAGATACAACAAAATAGTGATCATGGCGGATGCCGACGTTGACGGCGCACATATCTGCACGCTTCTTCTCACGTTTTTCTTCCGCTATATGCGTCCGCTTATTGACGAGGGTCATATTTATATTGCTCAGCCCCCTCTTTTCAAAATAAGCAAGGGCAAAAAGCAAATGTACGCTTTCTCTGACGAGGAACGTGACCAATATATTGAAGAACTCGGCGGAAACTGCGACATCCAGCGCTACAAAGGTCTTGGTGAAATGGACCCCCAGCAGCTCTGGGAAACAACTATGGACCCGCAGACGAGGATCATGCTGCGCGTTGAGCTTGATGATGCGCTTGCCGCTGACGAAACGTTCTCTATCCTCATGGGCGACAAGGTTGAGCCCCGCCGTGAATTTATAGAGAAAAACGCTAAATACGTTCAGAATCTTGACGTCTGAGAAAGGAGTGACTTTATATGCCTAAAAAAGAGGAACGCAGCAACTTTGCCGAGCATCTGCTCAGCACTAAAATTGTAAACGTCGACCTTGACCAGAAAATGAGAAAGTCATTCCTTGACTACTCGATGTCGGTTATCACAGCCCGTGCGCTTCCCGACGTAAGAGACGGATTAAAACCCGTTCACAGAAGAATACTTTATACGATGTATGAGAACGGACTGACGCCCGAAAAAGCATACAGAAAATGCGCCGACACCGTCGGTTCCGTTCTGGGACGTTATCATCCTCACGGCGACGCATCTGTTTACGATGCAATGGTACGTCTGGCTCAGACTTTCTCGATGAGATATATACTCGTTGACGGTCACGGCAACTTCGGTTCAATCGACGGCGACCCGCCGGCTGCATACCGTTATACAGAATCAAGAATGAGCAAGATATCATTGAAGATGCTTGCCGATATAGATAAAAACACTGTCGATTTTATTCCCAACTACGACGACCGACTCAAAGAACCCACCGTTCTTCCGTCAAGATACCCTAATCTGCTCGTTAACGGCTCAACGGGTATCGCCGTAGGTATGGCGACAAACATTCCTCCTCACAATCTCGGCGAGGTTATAGACGGAATGTGCTGCCTTATAGACAATCCCGACGCTACGCTGGAAGAATTGATGGAGCATATAAAAGGCCCCGACTTCCCGACGAGCGGCATAATCATGGGCAGAGCAGGCATCCGCGCCGCTTACGGCACAGGCAAAGGCAAGATAACCGTCAGAGCCAGAGCCGAAATAGTTGAAAAGAAAAACGGCAGATTTGAAATTCAGGTCACGGAGATTCCCTACGGCGTAAACAAAGCAAGACTTATCGAAAGTATAGCTGACCTTGTTAAAGACAAGAGGATCGAGGGCATTTCCGACGTAAACGACTATTCATCACGCCACGGAATGCACATTTCCATAGACTTAAAGCGTGACGCAAATCCGCAGGTCGTGCTCAACCAGCTCTATTCCTACACTCAGATGCAGACCACTTTCGGCGCTATTCTGCTGGCTCTTGTTGACGGCGAGCCGAAAATCCTTACGTTAAAACAGATACTTGAGCATTACATCAACTTCCAGTGTGAAGTTGTTACCCGCAGAACGAACTACGACCTCAAAAAAGCTCAGGAAAGAGCTCATCTGCTTGAAGGACTGCTTATAGCTCTTGATTTCATTGACGAAGTTATTGAAATACTCAGAAGCTCAAAGAGCATTCCCGAAGGTAAAGAAGCTCTTATCAACCGTTTTGGTCTTGACGACGTTCAGGCGCAGGCAATAGTTCAGATGCGCTTAGGTCAGCTGACAGGACTTGAAAGAATCAAAATCGAGGACGAGCTTGCCGAGCTGAAAGAGAAAATCAAGGGCTTCCTTGAGCTGCTCGCAGACCACGGCAAAATGCTCGCTCTTATAAAAGACGAAGCAACTGAAATCAGAAACAAATTTGCTGACGAAAGAAGAACCGAAATAGTCAACGTCAGCGGTGAAGTTGATATTGAAGACCTCATTCCCGAAGAGCCCTGCATTTTCACTCTTACGAATTTCGGTTATATCAAGCGCATGAGCGCAGATACCTACCAGATCCAGAACAGAGGCGGCAAGGGCATAAAGGGTATGAACAGGCGCGAAGAGGACTATGTAACGACAATGTTCACCGCTTCGACTCACGACACTATCGCATTCTTCACCACGAGAGGCAGGACTTACCGCCTCAAGGGATATGAAATTCCCGAAGCTTCACGCAGCAGCAGGGGTATCAACGTTATCAACGTTCTTCCCATTGAAAGCGACGAGAAGATTTCCGCCATGCTGTGCGTGCCGAGAAATGAAGAAATCGAAAATTCTTATCTCTGCATGGTTACCCGAAACGGAATCATCAAGCGTTCTGAATCAGCGCTTTATAAAAACGTGCGCAAATCGGGCGTTATAGCAATCAATCTTGACGATGACGACGAGCTTGCGTGGGTGCGCATAACCACAGGAAACGACAAGCTGCTTGTAGCCACCAGAATGGGTATGGCTATCTGCTTTGACGAAAACGACGCAAGGCCCATCGGCAGAACGGCAAGAGGCGTTAAAGCCATTGAGCTCAAAGATGGAGACAAAGTTATCGGCATGAGCGTCGTTGACGAAAGCAAGACACTTCTTACCGTCAGCGAAACGGGATACGGCAGAAGAAGCGATTTCAGCAATTACCGTATTCAGTCAAGAGGGGGCAAGGGACTTATAAACTACCACACAGAAACTTACGGCAGCGTTGCCGCAATAGCTGAAGTCAGCAGCGACGACGATATTATTCTCATCATCAGAATAGCCGCCGACCAGATAAGCACGTTTGCCCGTCCCTCAAAAGGCGTAAAAGTCATGCGTGTAACAGAGGGCGAAAAGCTGGTAACTCTTACCACGGCTCAGAAAGACCCTGAGGAAGAGACAGCTCCGGCAGACGAAACCGTGCCTGAAGAAGCAGAATCCGAAGCCGCTGACGCTGAAGGAACCGAAGTGAAATCGGGATCAGAATCAGAACAGTAATCAACTGTATATTTATATAAAAATCAAACCAAGGAGGTAATGTAATGAACATTGCGATTATAGCACACGATGCGAAGAAGGAGCTCATGACCCAGTTCTGCATAGCTTATTGCGGCATACTCAGCAGACATAAGCTTTTTGCAACGGGCACAACCGGCAAGCTCGTCGGCGATGCCACAGGGCTGGAAATCAACTGCTTTTTAAGCGGTCTTCAGGGCGGCGACCAGCAGATAGGCGCTCTGATCACCTGCAACGAAATTGATATGCTCCTGTTTTTCAACGATCCGCTCAATCCCAAGGCAAATGAACCCAACGCATACAATCTTTTAAGACTCTGCGATGTTCACAACGTTCCGGTCGCTACAAACATTGCAACAGCCGAAGCGTTGATACATTCCCTTGAAAGAGGCGACCTTGACTGGCGCGACATCGTAAATCCAAAAAAATAATGGAGGTTTCAGTATGAACACCTTAGGAAAAACCGTCGTTGCCATAGGCGTGAGCCTTGTTATAATCCTTGCCCTTGTTTTTTCAAGGGATACAGGTGCGCCTTTCGGCTATAAGGGCGACGGATTCGGCACTATGCAGGAAGCGCTTGAAGACGGCGCAGGCAAATCGTATTCCTTTGATTCCGAAATAGGTACCGTTGAATTTGACGACGGCGTTATATTTGTCTGCAAATCGAAGGACGAACATATTATTTTAAGCTATATGTTCCGCAACCGTCAGAAAACCAAGTATTATCTTGAATCATACTATGTTGTCAACGATATCAAAGATACTGAATGGCACACAAGCAAAAATAAGGTTAAAACAAATTACAAGCTGACTGATGCCGAAACCATTATCAACGAGTGTGACAACTTGCCTGTTCAGGTTGAAAACTATAACGTTACGATCAATAAAAAAGACGTCAGCTTAAAGCTTTATTACAACAGAGTTGATAAGAAATAATCCTTGTTTGCCCGCAAGCGAGGAAGGAAATATATTTCTGCGGGCAGAAAGAATGTGATTTTAATGGCACTGATAACCAAGGCGGCGAGGGGCACGCAGGACGTTCTGCCCTCTCAAAGCCACAACAACCGTTTTCTTGAAAGCACTTTGCTTGAAATCGCCGACGAATTCGGCTTTAAAGAAATAAGAACTCCCGTATTTGAACATACGGAACTTTTTACGCGCTCGGTGGGAGACACTACCGACGTTGTTCAGAAAGAAATGTATACTTTTACCGACAAAGGCGGCAGAAGCATAACGCTTCGTCCCGAAGGCACGGCAGGAGCGGCAAGAGCGTTTTTGGAGCACGGACTTTATAACGAGCCGCTGCCGCAGAAGGTATGCTATCTTACGTCTTGCTACCGCTATGAAAAGCCGCAGGCAGGCAGACTTCGTGAGTTTCACCAGTTCGGCGTTGAATGTTTCGGCACGGCTTCACCAGCCGCTGACGCTGAGGTGATTTCGCTGGCAAATGAGATTTTCGGCTTCCTCGGCGTTGAGGACATTCATCTTGAAATAAACTCTATCGGCTGTCCCGAATGCCGTAAAAAATATCATTCGGCGCTCAAGGCGTATTTTGAGAGCAAAAAAGACAGGCTCTGCAGCACCTGCCTTGAAAGACTTGAAAAAAATCCGATGAGAATCCTTGACTGCAAAAATCCTTCTTGCAAGGAAGTTGCGTCGGAGGCTCCGGTCGTTATAGACTATCTCTGCGACGATTGCCGCGAGCACTTTGAATCTGTTCAGGCATATCTTGACGAGATGATGATCCCTTACTCGATAAATCCGCAGATCGTTCGCGGTCTTGATTATTATACGAGAACTGTTTTTGAATTCGTTTCCGACTCCATCGGCGCTCAGGGAACAGTATGCGGCGGCGGAAGATACGACGGTCTTATCGAAGAGCTCGGCGGCTCGCACGTTCCGTCTCTCGGCTTCGGAATGGGAATCGAAAGGCTGATGCTTCTGCTTGAGTCTCAGGGCATCAAGCTTCCCGAAGCAAAAAGGCCTGAATTATACATCGCTCCCATCGGTGAAAAAGCTTCGCTCACAGCGGCAAGACTCTCTCAGGCTTTGCGTCAGAGCGGCGTAGCCGTTCAGTTTGATATTGTCGGCAGAAGCGTAAAGGCTCAGATGAAATACGCCAACAAACTCGGCGCGAGATTCACGGTTGTTCTCGGTGACGACGATATAGCCAAGGGCAAAATCAAAGTTAAAAATATGGATACCGGCGAAGTTACCGAAATGGATCTTGAAGAATTTGATGAAGAATTCCTTGAGATGTCGCTTCAGCAGTCTGCGCAGGATCTTCAGGATGCCGTGTCGAACGGCGACAATATAGATTTATCTGCTTTTTTAGGCGGATTGATGTAATAAATTTTCCGAAAGGGTATGAATAAAATGGATTTTATGACCGGTTTAAAACGCACAGGCTATTGCGGCGATTTCCGCATAGAGGACTGCGGCAAAGAGGTTGTTGTTGCCGGCTGGGTACAGAGACAGCGTGACCTCGGCGCACTTATTTTTATTGATCTGAGAGACAGAACGGGAATCGTTCAGCTCGCATTTGACGAGAGCTGCGAAAAGGAAGTTTTTGACAAGGCTTTTGCGGCAAGAAGCGAATACGTTCTTATGGCAAAAGGAACTGTCAGAGAGCGTTCCGCAAAGAATAAAGACATCCCGACAGGCGATATAGAAATTGCCGTTACCGAGCTTCGTGTTCTCGGCAAGAGCGAAACTCCGCCGTTTGAAATAGTTGAAAACTGCCAGACTTCTGAGCTTACAAGGCTTAAATACCGTTACCTTGATCTTAGAAGACCTGACCTGCAGAAAAACATCCTTCTTCGTCACAAGATCACAAAAGTCACAAGAGACTATTTTGACGAAAACGGATTTATCGAAATAGAAACCCCGATGCTTATCAAATCAACCCCCGAAGGAGCGAGAGACTTCCTCGTTCCGTCAAGAATCCATCAGGGCGAATTTTATGCTCTGCCGCAGTCTCCTCAGCTTTATAAGCAGCTTTCTATGGTTGCGGGATTTGACAGATATATGCAGATCGCCCGCTGTTTCCGTGACGAAGATTTAAGAGCCGACCGTCAGCCTGAATTTACGCAGATCGACGTTGAAATGTCATTTGTTGATATGGAAGACGTTCTTGAAATCGGCGAAGGATTTGTTAAGCGTGTATTTAAGGATATACTTGACGTTGATATTCCGCTCCCCCTGCCGAGGCTCACTTATACCGACGCTATGAACCGTTACGGCAGCGACAAGCCCGACACAAGATTCGGCATGGAGCTTTATGACCTGAGCGACACGGTCAAAGACTGCGGATTCGGCGTTTTTACAAGCGCAATCCAGGGCGGCGGAAGCGTGAGAGGAATCACGGCAAAGAATGCGGTTAAATCAATTTCACGCAAAGAGATAGACAAGCTCACCGAAATGGTAAAAGGCATCGGCGCAAAAGGTCTTGCGTGGGTAAGATATAATGAAGACGGCACTATGGCATCATCATTTGCAAAATTCCTCACGGAAGAAGAAATGTCCGCCGTTCTCAACAAGGCTGACGCTCAGCCCGGCGATGTAGTTCTTATAATCGGCGACACTAAAAATTCCGTTGTGCTCTCCGTTCTCGGCGCTTTAAGAAACGAAGTTGCAAGAAAGCTCGATATTATCCCGAAGGACAAGTATAATTTCCTGTGGATCACGGAGTTCCCGTTCTTTGACTGGGACGAAGACGCTCAGCAGTTTGTCGCCATGCACCATCCTTTCACGTCACCTATGGACGAATATCTTGACACCCTTGAAAGCGACAAGGCTAACGTAAAGGCAAAGGCTTACGACCTCGTTCTCAACGGCGTTGAGCTTTGCAGCGGGTCTATTCGTATAACAAACCCCGACCTTCAGAAGAGAATGTTTGCTCTGCTCGGTCTTTCCGACGAAGAGGCTTATGCTAAATTCGGATTCCTTACAGACGCATTCAAATACGGCGCGCCGCCTCACGGCGGAATGGGCATTGGCCTTGACAGACTTATTATGCAGATGCTCGGCTGTGAAAGCCTCAGAGACGTTATTGCTTATCCGAAAGTAAAAGACGCAAGCGAGCCTATGACAGAATGTCCGTCAAAAGTTGACACTCTTCAGCTTGACGAGCTCGGAATCGCTGTAAAAGAATAATAATATAAAAAACTTTCCCTCTCTCCGTTTCAGCTTACGGAAAGAGGGATCTTTTGTCTTTATACTATTCAGTTCAATTTATTCTGCCGATCTGATCAAGCGGAATTTCTTCAAAATCGGGAAGATTCTTTTTCAGCGCATCAAAATCCGAAACAGAATAATCTCCGTCTTTAAAGCCTGTAAAAATTTTGCCGATATCTTTAATATAATGTATGTCGTTAGCGCTGATATCGCCGAATTTATAGGAGTCGTCAAAAATAACGCCTATTTCACCTTTTTTATCAAAAATCAAATTGCCGCTGACTCTGCTTGCAGGATTCGGGATAAAATCAGAGGTTTCCGACTGCGAAATATCGTCAGTCATCTTTACATACTGCGGGAAAGCATCCTGCCAGACCTTTGTTTTCCACGGTGAAGCGTAAAGCGCATCCCACATATCGCCGCTGCCTATTCTTGAATGATTGAACCAGCCGTCTTCAAGCAGAGCGCCTTCTCGTGCCCTTGCATCAAAGCGAACAGCGTTTCTTCCCGGATTGACAATGATGTTGCCGGTCACTTCATTATCTCTGCCGCCGCCGATATGCACGGCGTTTCTCGGGATATTCACCAGCAGATTGCCGTAAACCTTCTGCCCCGAAAGAGCGTCGTCAAGATATATTCCGTCAGGCTTGTGATCGCCTGAGCCGAGATTATAAACACAGTTGTATCTTATCTGATTGCCGTACCACACCCAGCTCCTGCCTGCGTAAATTGCGCCAGCGTCATCGGAGAGAAGACATACGTCGTGAATCAGATTATATTCAATAATATGATTGTTGCCGCTGTATGAAATCGCTTCGTGCGGAGCGTTTACAAGCTCGTTATGAGCGCAGATATTGCCGACTCCGTTCAGCGTAACGGCAGGCTGATAGGTAAGATAAATATCTGACCAGTCGTGGATATAATTGTTCTGCGCTTTGCTGTTGCCCGGAATCAGTTTTTCGGTGTCTCCGCCGTTGATAATGATTCCGCCTTTTCCGGTATGCGTGATTTCGTTATTTTCTGCGAGGTTGTCCGTCCCTGTCATAATAAGCGCATTTCCAGCAGCATTTTTAATCGTTCCGTTACGGAAAATATTGTTGTCGCCGGTTATTGAGGCAGCATCGCCTCTTGTGCCTTTGAGAGTGATTCCGTCAAAAATAAGATTATCCGCCTCAACGTTCAATACGGGATCCAGCGAGAGCGAAAGTTCGATCGAGGCGTCTGAGAGATTTTCCGGTTTCCACATACAGAGCAGTCCGTTTTCTCTGTCAAGATACCATTCGCCTTCCGCCGAAAGTTCTTCAAGAACGTTGAAGAAGTAGTACGGAGCGTCTGTTTTAGTTCCGTAAAGGCTTACGAAAGCGGGCGACAGAGCTTTGCTGTCCTTATCAAAACTACCTATCGGAGAAGATGCGTCTGCCCAGTCATATTTCCAGTAGCCGAACATCCATACGTCATCAAGCGTTTTCCAGCCTGCGATTCGCTGAGCAAGCTTATCGTCAACTTTATATACATCGGGTTCGGGATTGCGTATCTTATCCCAGTCTTTTACTTCTGTTTCAGCGCCTTCGCTCTCTCTGCCAAGACCGGTTGCCAGCACTTCCTCTGTATAAAGAAAATCGTTATCGGGGTATCTTGCAAGATTCTGACGTTTATCGTTTACAAAAAGCTCGCAGTAAAGCGGCCCTGTATAATCGCCGTCATAACTGCTTGCGGTATTGTATGAGCCTATGGCATAGATTTTGCCCCAGTCATTTTTCGTCAGCGAATAAGGCTCTTTTTTAAGGTCAATTACAATGACATTGTCCTTGGCTTCGTCGCTGAGTCTTTTTGCTATTTCGCTGTATTCGCCCGCAGGTTTAAAATCGACGGACTGCAAGGTGACACCGCCGTTTATCACAACTTCACCGCCAACAGCACGATAAGTTATCGGACATTTTTTCGTGCCGGAATCTTCTTTTGTTAAACGGATCGAGTCTGTGCGGTATTCGCCTGCTTCTATGCAGACGGTGATACCGTTTTTAGCTGTTTTATCTGTGTTGCGAACAGCCTCAACTGCTTTTTCTATCGTGCGGAAAGGCGAATCTTTTGTGCCGCTGTTTTTATCGTCGCCTTTTGTACTTACATAAAAATCTCCGTCAGCCATATTTTCATCTTCTTTATTAATAGTCTGCGTCTTTATTACAGGCGTCGGCGCTTTATAATCCTTATAATAAAGCCACCTTATATCGTCTGCAAAAACAATAAGCAGCACCGCCAAAGTAACAACAACGGCGGATATTACTGAAATTAAAATAATTTTCTTCTTTTTGTTGTTTTTCATAAGCGTTGCTCCGTTGCTTTTAGATTTTAATTTATTATATCAGAACAGATTTAGATTTACAATATTTACAGATGTACAAATTTCCTATATTGTTAAAAAATCAGAGGCTCCCCATATAAGAGAGCCTCCGATAATATCTTTTTTTCTTATGATGCTGTTGCTGTGGTGCCTGTGTTTTTGCTGTTGTTAGCGTTTCTGCTTGCAACAAGACGAGCGATCCTCTTTTCGATCTGCTTGTCAGCATAAGCCTTACGGCGCGGACCCATACCTACAATATATTCATCCTCTTCAAGAAGAGACTTTGAATATGTCTCAAATTTCTCTGATGCCAGAGACTTACGGATCGTGTTATCTTTATAAGAACCGTCTTTGCCTACGAAGTACATTACATGATAGCCGTAAGTTGTTTCAACTATATCAACGTCGCCTTCTTTGCGGGATTCGTCAAAAATCCATTTGTCAAACGCTTCAACCATTTGACCGGGGCGTACGTTTTCATAAAGTCCGCCTGTGCTCTTTGAGCCGTCGTCTTCTGTGAGGTTGGATGCGTATTCGCCGAATTTTTCTTCTGTCTGCTCGCCGCTCTTGAATTTTTCAAGAGCATCCTCAGCGTTTGCTTTTGCAGCCTTGATCTTGTCGTCGTCAAGAGGCTTATTGCTGTCGTCAACCGTCTTGAAGAGGATATGACGAACCGATACGGTTTCAACGTCATGCTTCGGGTTGATCATAAGAGCTACATAATATGTGCCTTTTTCGCTGTCTTCAACAAGCTTCTTGTCGCCTGCTTTTGTAGATGCGTTGAATGCCCAGTCTGCAACGTCGCTGTTTACAGAGGAAAGCGAGTTTCCGCCTGATGCGTCTGATTTAAGATATGATTTGAGAAGAGTTGCAGTGTTTGCATCGTAATCGTCTGCTGTATTGTATTTCTTTGCCTGTGCAACAAAGCTTGCTTCGTCGGTAACTGCGTCATACATAGCCTGAGCGTTTGCTTTTGTTGTTTCGTCGCTCTTTGCCTGACGTGCTTTGAGCTCGTCGTCAGATTCGCCGTCCTGAGCTTTAAGCTCCTCGTTCTGGAACTGATAAAGACGGATATCCGTAAACAGGTAAGAATCTTCGTCTTCTTTAAACTTTGCGTCAACTTCTTCGGCTGTGAATGTCTCTGCATATTCGTCAAGCATTGTGTTGTAATACTTCTGAACAAGAGTTTCAAGCTTGAGCTGTTTCTTGTAGAATCCTTCTGAAATGCCGTTGCCGTATACTCTGCGAAGGTAAGCGTTGAGAGAAAGACCAACGTTTGTATCGTCTTCGCCGCTCTTGCCTTCTGAATCGGCCTGCTTGCGCATATCTTCAATAGCGCTGTTTACGCTTGCCAAATCTGATTCATCAAGAGTAAGGCCCTTTTTCTTAGCTTCCTGATAATATGCAAGATACATCTGAGCTACGTCGAGAGTCTGGTTGTGGATAGACTCAAGCCAGGTGATTTCGTTGCCGTCTTCATCCTTGGTTGTTTTTGTCTGCTCAGCAGGGGTAAGGCTTGTGTCGTAGCCGTAATCCATACCGTACTGTGAATACTGGCCTGCTGTCTGGACAACCTGATTGTAAACCTTGTAGTAGTAATAAGTATATTCAGAGTATGAAAGCTTTTCGTTGCCTACATAGCCTATCTGAACGGCTCTCTGAATTATACCGCAATAGTTAAGTATGCCCGTAAGGCATCCGAGAGCAATAACAGCAACAAGAATAATTGCTATAACTTTTTTGACTGCTGATCTTACTGCGGTTTTCTTTTCGATGTTTTTCGCATTTTTCTTAGCGGCTTTTGCAAGACGCTCTTTGCGTTCCTGACGGTAAAGTTCCGCT
>CADAMY010000075.1 GCA_902789095.1 Oscillospiraceae bacterium
TGAGGAGTATCAGATTCTCAGCGAGTCACAGGCAAACCCCGATGAAGGAATTATTTCCGATCAGTCGGCAGTAGGCAAAGCACTCCTCGGTCACAAAGTAAATGATTTGGTTGATGTTAAGCTTCCTAACGGAGCAACAATCACCTTCAAGATTCTGGAAATATTCTGAGTCTTATTATTCGGGTGTAAGCCTGCCGGCTTTTCGCCCGATTTTTATAGAGAAAGAAGCGAAGTCAGCGCAGTTGCTGATAAACTTGTTGTCCGGTCATATTTTGATATTGTAAAATAATGGCTGTTAATTTTTATACGCCTTGCCTGCCCTGCAAGGAACGTATATTCTTGATTTAATTATTTGCGGGCAGAAAGGCTGAGAAACATGGCGGAAGAATTAAACAACAACGTCGTTGAAGAGACAAAATCCGAAAACGAGTACAGAAAAATAAGAGTTGAAAAGCTTGAGGCTCTTCAGCAGGCAGGCAACGATCCGTTTCAGATCACAGTTGCCGAGCAGACTGCGACAGCGCAGGAAATTCTTGACAATTTTGACGAGCTTGAAAATAAGGAAGTATCTATCTGCGGCAGGATCATGACGTGGAGAAATATGGGCAAAGCCAATTTTATTGACATTCGTGACCGTTCCGGCAGAATGCAGGTTTACGTTCGTATGAACGATATAGGCGAAGACGCTTTTGCCGCTTTCAAAAAGTGGGATATAGGCGATATCGTAGAGGTCAAAGGCTTTGTTTTCAGAACGAAGAGGGGAGAAATATCCGTTCACGCTCAGCAGATCCGTCTGCTTTCAAAGTCTCTGCTTCCGCTTCCCGAAAAGTTCCACGGAATCAAGGATACGGATACCCGTTACCGTCAGCGCTACGTTGACCTTATTATGAATCCCGAAGTCAAAGACACTTTTTATAAGCGTTCAAAAATCATCAGCGAAATCAGAAGATATCTTGATTCGCAGGGCTTCTGTGAGGTTGAAACACCTATGCTTGTAACCAACGCAGGCGGCGCCGCAGCACGTCCTTTCCTTACTCATCACAATGCGCTTGACGAAGATTTCAAGCTGCGCATATCTCTTGAGCTTTACCTTAAAAGACTCATTGTCGGCGGCATGGAAAGAGTATATGAGATCGGCAGAGTTTTCCGCAATGAAGGTATCGACACACGCCACAACCCTGAATTCACTCTTATGGAGCTTTATCAGGCATATACGGATTATAACGGCATGATGGATTTAACAGAGAATCTTTACCGTCATCTCGCCAAGACCGTGCTCGGCACGACCACAATCACATATAACGGCGTTGAAATGGATCTCGGCAAGCCGTTTGAGCGTATAACAATGGTTGACGCAGTTAAAAAATATGCAGGAGTTGACTGGAACGAAGTTAAAACTCTTGAAGATGCGCGTAAAGTCGCAGACGAGCATCATATTGAGTATGAAGATCGTCACGCAAAGGGCGATATTCTCAACCTCTTCTTTGAAACTTATGTTGAGGAGCATCTCATTCAGCCTACTTTCCTTATGGATCACCCTGTTGAGATTTCTCCGCTTACAAAGCGTAAACCGTCAAATCCCGAATACGTTGAGCGTTTCGAGTTTTTTATGAACGGCTGGGAAATGGCAAACGCATATTCCGAGCTCAACGACCCGATCGATCAGCGTGAACGCTTTAAAGCTCAGGAAGCTGCGCTCGCTCAGGGCGACGAAGAGGCTAATACGACTGATGAGGATTTCCTCACAGCGCTTGAATACGGTATGCCTCCGACAGGCGGTATCGGCTACGGTATTGACCGTCTTGTAATGCTGCTTACCGATTCTTCGGCTATCCGTGACGTACTTCTTTTCCCGACAATGAAAAGTCTTGACTGATAAGATTAAAAGTCGGCACGATTGACATGAATTATAATTTCAGGCATCCGTCAGACGATGGGTGCCTTTTTTCAGCATCTTTAATTAAACAGCTTTTATTATTCTGATTTTTATGATATAATAGCGTTGTTAACAGAAAGCAGGTGAATAAATGGGATACGGAATAGCGGCAGGCGTGTTTTGGGCGCTCGAAACTGTGCTGATTGGCGCAGCGCTGAGGTGCGCCCCTTTTTTGTCTTCTGATCAGGCGATATTGCTTGCCCCGTTTGTCAGTACTTTTCTGCATGATTTCTGTTCTGCTTTATGGATAAGCATTTTTAACTTAATAAAAGGGGAGTGGAAAAATTCGTTTGCGGCTCTCAAAAATCCCGACGGAAGAATCGCCGCTCTCGCTGCTCTAATAGGCGGACCTGTCGGAATGACAGGATATGTGCTGGCTGTAAATAATCTCGGAGCTTCACTCGGCGCTGTTGCAAGCGCAGTTTATCCTGCAATCGGCTCTGTACTTGCTTATTTTGTATTGAAAGAAAGAATGCAGTGGTACAGGTGGATTTTTCTTATCGTGACTATGGCAGGTGTTTACGGTCTTAGTTATTCACCCGGAGCGCAAAGCGGTAATTATATTTTCGGCGTTATCGGAGCGCTTATGTGTTCGTTCGGCTGGGGAACTGAGGCGGTAATACTTGCAAAATGTATGAAGTCGCAGAATATTACTCAGACGAATATTTTACAGATCAGGCAGACTACGTCAGCTCTTGCTTATGCTGCGGTTATTTTACCTGTTGTAAAGGGATGGAGCTTTACACTTGATCTGATCAAATCGGATTACATAACCGTTCTGCCTCTTGTTGCGGCAGCGGCGCTTTGCGCAACCATATCATATCTTTTTTATTACCGCTCGATTTCAAAAATCGGAGCGTCAAAATCTATGGCGCTTAATATAACTTACGCAGCGTGGGCAATGGTTTTTAATCTGATTATTTTTAAAGATAAATCAATGCTGAATCCGTTATCGGTTATCTGTACGGTAGTAGTGATTATTTCAGGCATTATGGCTGCCGCAGATTTTAAAGAATTGATCAAAAAAAGGAGCTGACGCATCAGCTCCTTTTAAAATAATATCTTATTCAGTTTCAGGCTTGTTTTTGTAAATTACAAATCTCTGCAGGGGATATGTCCAAATCATAGGAACAAGCATTACCGCCAGCTTTGTAAGCAGCTCAAGAATAACGCTGCTTCGGCCGCTTTCTTTTATTAAAGTGCCCATATATGCTCCGAACCATGTGCTGAACATAATGGTCACAATTACCATTATTGCAAAAAGAACGGTTGACTTCAGCAGATTGGAATTTGATTTGGAAGTCAGCTTTCTGTTCATAATATATGACGCTATGTAGCTGAGCGTAGTTGATAAAAAATAAGCGTACATATAGCCTTTATACCTGATGCCCAGAAAACTGAGTACAGGATTGTCAGTTACAGGCACCTGATTGAGCGATCTGAAAAATACATACAGAAAAAGCGAGAACAGCGCTAAATCAAGCAGCGACGTGCTTATGCCCGTAAAAGAAAATTTGATGAATTTCCAGATTTCACTATGCTTTTCAATAAACGATCTGAATGTATCTTTCACAATATCCTCCTGAGATTTGATGTTATAATGATACACGATTTTTTATGAGTTGTCAATTAAGTTATAATAAAGAATTTTCAGACTTGTTTTCAAAAAGAAATATGTCATTGTCAGACTGTTCGCTATTCTTGATTTTTATTGCAGTCTGTGATATAATTATTTCAATCATTATTAGTTAGTTTATTTATTGAAGAAAGAGAGAAATCAGAATGAAACTCTGTCTTTGCTTTGATTATGGCTTTGATATAGTTGAAATGCCTGATACGGACATAAAAAATCTTAAAAAATTGCGCATCCGTTTTGACAAATGGTGCTACGATAAGGATAATCCCGTAACGTTTGATAAAAAAGACAGAGTATTCAATTTTGACGGAAAAACATTTGCTGACTGGCTGAATGATTCGGAGAATATCCCCGCAAAAATTATAGATTCAGGTTGTGCAAAACCTAATGAAAAAATCCCCTGCCTGAATTTTTAGTTGATTATTTTCGATATGTTTTTTCTTATTGCTTGTGAAGTGAAAAGAAAAATCTGATAGGAGCTGTTTTATGAAGAAATATACTGTTTCCGAATATAAAAGTACTATTGAAAAACTTAAGGAAGCTGATTTTAAAGGTTTCAGGAAATATGAAACATGGAGATTTCTTTATATACATATTTACAGATATATGTATGTTCCTCAATATATAGAAAACAATGGCTTAGTGAAGAGATTTTTTATTTATCTTTCTTTAATATTTAAAGCATTTGCCAGAATGCATCTTATGAGATATACATTAAGCGGCTTCAGCAAAAGCGGCAGAAGGTCGCTTTTGTACTTATCAGATTACTATAACAGCCGCACGGATATGCAGAATACTATGGTTAATCTGGCTGATTCCATTGATGATGTGGATTTGATCAGGGCTGAAAAAACAGTGAAGTTCTCTTTTAATCCGAAGGCTTTGTTTTATATATTAAGCTGGTTTAATCAGCTTAATAAAATGCAGATCGATATAAATCTGAAAACGATACTTCTGAATGAATTAGTTCATGCTTTTGTATTTGAAAAATGTATAAAGAATTATTCAGATGATATTTTAAAAGCCGATGCGCTTGTGTCGCTGAACGACAAAAATACAGATGAAAATTTACTGGTTCAATTTTGCAGGCTTAATGGTATTTCAACGGCGGGATTACAGCATGGTCATTTCTGGAATACAAAAAACAGCGAAAATTTGATGTACCTCAATACCGATTTTTCCTGCCTCACAGCTGATTACTTTTTTGGTTGGGGACAGTATTCTTACTCTCTTGCGATAAAAGAAGGCCCATACAAAGAGCGTTTTGTTCCGGTTGGAATTCCAAAGTATCTGGAGCGTCTTGAAAAGCTGCCTGTAATCAATAATAAGGTGTTCGGAGTATTTTTTGATACAATTGCCTCGGGAGCAAAGACAAACTTTGAACTGGCAAAATATGCCGATTTTTTGTCAGAAAAATTCGGGTACAAGTATATAGTGAAGCTGCATCCGACAGATAATGAAGAAAGATATAAAGGGGTTTTCGGCAGTAATTTTATCGGTTTTGCGGAGCCTATGTCCGTCATGGATTTCAGCAAAAAAATCGATTTCTCATTAATCTGTTTTTCTACGGTTTTCTTTGAGCAGGTTTATTTCAATAAGCCGTCATTCAGATATATTCCGAATCCTGAATTAGATATTTTTGAAGGACTGACATTTTCTTCGTTTAAGGATACTGATGAATTAAATCAGCTCATGGAATATTTTGTCAATGAAAAGTAAAATTATCTGAATGAGTACCGGAAATTATCCGATTATTGCTGCGGAGCCGGAGATATAAAAGAAAACTATAAAAACGCTTTCAGAATGTTGAAATCAAACAGCAGTATTCGAAGGACAAACAATAAATAAAAAGTTGATATAGCAAACAAATACAAATAAAGCTCCGCTACGGTTTATCCGCAGCGGAGCTTAAAATTCGGAATATTTAAGAACAAAAGTGATATGTAAAAAATTAATCAGTATAATTATTGACTATCCAGTTTTCAGCAAGTTTAAGATCGCCATCTGTATGAATATCAAGAGATTCGTCAATTATATATGGTATTATATTATCACCCATAAAACTCCATGGAGCCTGTCCTTTTTGACCGGATAAAATATAGTTGACATTAAGCACCCAGATATTATGCGCAATAAAATAACAAGGATCTAAATCCTGCCTGTTTGTTGAAATTTCTCCATCAATGTTTTCAAACATTTGAATTTTACCATCGGAGTCGATCTTTTTCGCACGAAGAGGATGATGATCGTTATCCTGATATACCGGAACTACTGCCGTAATAGACATATTGTTTTTCATTAAAGAAATACAATCGTCTATCCACTTTGATTTAATGGTAACGTTATTGGCGAGAGCAACGACCAATATATCCGGTAAATCATTATGATTTTTCATAAAATCCAGTCCGTGAATAATACAGTCGATATGCTGCGCAGTAGGCAGAGCTAATTCTGCCGGACGAATAATAGGTGTATATCCGATTTCTTCTGCAACATCCAATATATTTTTATCGTCACTGCTGCAATAGTAATTATCAACTAAGCTTGCTTTTTTACATGAATTTGCAGGGTAATACATTACAGGATGCCCCAGTATATCAAGAATGTTTTTATCTTTCAGTGTGTTATTGCCACGACCTGTTAATAATACGTTTATTTTCAAGCGATTACCTCCAATTCAATATACCGTTATTTTATCATAACAAAAAAAATAAGTCAACAATTTGTGATTTTCAAATGCTGTGTTTACTGCGATCTCTTTAAAAATCATTCAAAAAAAATTATTTTTTCTCTCAAAATTCATTGACATTATTCGCTCGATGTGGTATCATACCCTTTGCAAATATTGTTCGCTGCTATGGCTCAGTCGGTAGAGCGCATCCTTGGTAAGGATGAGGTCACCGGTTCAATTCCGGTTAGCAGCTCCATCACCGGTTCAATTCCGGTTAGCAGCTCCAAAAGCCTCGGATTTTCCGCGGCTTTTTGTTTTATATTTAGTTATTTACAAATCTGCAAAATCATTATATAATTATTATCTGACAGGGGGAATATAATAATCGTTAAAAGGGGATATAATTATGAATTTAGGCAGTAAAATCGAAAACCTATTGACTTTGCAGGGGGCAGGTCTGCCTGTACCGGAATTTGAAGCGTTTGCTTTTGATGAGCTTATCTGCTCAAAATCAGAACTTGAATCCGCTGCAGAAAAATGTGAAGGCAAATCCTTGAAGGAAAAAAGCGAGATTATGAAGTCGGCGGTCAGGAACAGCAAATTTACATTCCGCGATATAAATCTCGAGGGCAATCTTTTTTCTGTTCGTTCCTCATCGGGGGTTGAGGATTCGGCGGAAAACAGCTTCGCCGGTCAATTTGACACTTATCTTAATGTTGAAAGAAAGGATATTGAAAAGAGAATAGTTGACTGTGTCTGCTCTTTGTATAATGAGAATGTGCTCGAATATATGGGCAAACGAGGGCTTGATATCACTGAGCTTAAAATGAATGTTCTTGTTCAGCGTATGGTCAATTCCGATATTTCAGGAATCGTGTTCACGGCTAATCCTCAGGGTATACTTAACGAAAGTGTAATTGTTGCAGGCAGAGGGCTTGGCGAAAACGTTGTGTCTGACAGAATCGACACAACAGCTTACTACTATTCGCTCACGGACGATATTTATTATTACGACGGCAAGGAGAATCTTCTCGACGACGATAAGGTGCGTGAGATAATCAATGCGTCAAAGAAAATTTGCTCTGTGTTAGGCAAATATCTTGACATAGAGTATGCGGTTGAAAACGGCAGACTGTATATCCTGCAGGCGAGACCGATCACTACCGTTTCAGACGAAAATCCGCTGATTTTTGATAACAGCAATATTGTAGAGAGCTTTCCGGGACTTAGCCTTCCGCTCACGATTTCTTTTGTGGATATGGTGTATTTCGGAGTGTTCAGGGATGCTGCAAGAAGATTGCTTAAAAATAAAAAAGAACTGGAAAAACAGTTTTATCTTTTAAAAAATACAGTTGGCTCGGCAAACGGCAGGGTTTACTATAATCTGAACAACTGGTATTCAATTATCAAATTTCTCCCTTTCGGGAAAAAGATTATACCTGTATGGCAGGAACTGGTCGGTGTAAAATATAAGGATTTTGACAAGAGCGCCAACGAAATAAATCCGCTTGTTAAATTTTCGATTTATTTCAATGCGATTTATGAACTTGTTCATGTGCCTGCGAATATGGATAAGCTGAGCGGCAGATTCAACGAAATAAAAGAGTATGTATACAGGCGCTTCGGTGAGAAAATGACTGCCGAGGAAATAATGGAGCTGTTCGATAAAATCCGTGATCGGCTGCTTTCGTGCTGGGGAATAACTCTGCTTAATGATGCGTACGCATTCATTTTTACAGGATTGCTCAAAAGCAGACTGAAAAAGAAATATAAAAATCACGAGGAGCTCGCTAACAGATTTATTTCTGGCATTTCAAATATCGAGAGCATGAAACCCGTAAAAGAAATGATAAGAATTGCACGCAGCAGGGATAAAATGACTCCTGATGAATATAACACCGAGAAGAAAAACTATATTGATGTTTACGGCGACAGAGCGCTTGAAGAGCTTAAGCTGGAAACGGAAACTTTCAGGACTGCGCCTGATCTTTTTGACAAAAAAGTGAATGAATTCGCCGCAGATATCGACAGACTTCTTCCGCTGCTTGAGGAGCGGAACGAAAAGGGTCTTGATATCAGGCAGGATGCGCTTACGGCATTCTTGAGCAAAAGATGTATGAGGGGAATCGGCAACAGGGAAATACAGCGACTGAACAGAAGCAGAATTTTCGGTATGGTCAGAGAAGCTGTAATAAGACTCGGCAGAATATATGCTGATAAGGGATATATTGAAACTTACAGAGACATATTTTATCTTGATCTTGATGAAATCCGCAGTCTGACTCAAAAACCTGCCGATATGAAAGAAACGGTAGAGCGCAGGAAGAAAAAATATGAAATGTTTGCTCTTCTGCCTGCTTATTCAAGGCTGATTTTCAGCGGAAAAGCATTTGACAAAAATCACAAAAATATCAATATGACAGCAATTACTGCCGGCAAAGATGAGCTTCAGGGCATACCTTGCTCAAACGGAATCGTTGAAGGTGAAGCGTATGTTGTTACCGATGTTCAGAAGGCTGACAACTGCAGCGATAAAATACTCGTTACCAAAATGACTGACCCGGGCTGGGTATTCCTTCTTGCTCAGGCAAAAGGAGTTATCAGCGAAAAAGGATCTCTGCTCTCGCATACTGCGATTATTTCAAGGGAACTCGGAATCCCTGCGGTAGTCGGAATAGATAATCTGATGTCAACAGTAAAAACAGGTGATAAAATCAGACTTGACGGTGCATCCGGAATCGTTAAAATCATAAGAAAAAAATAAACAGTATATATCCTTTTCCGGAATACAGGAAGGTTAATTATGAAAAAACGTAATGAAGTTTTAGATATTGTCAAAGCGGCTGCGGCGTTCTGCGTTGTTTTTCTGCATTTTTCGTTTCCCGGCGGTTTAGGCAGAATCGTTTTTTCTGTTTCAAGATTTGCAGTTCCGATGTTCTTTGCTGTATCGGGATTCTTTTACAATAAAAAAGATAAATCGGCTCAGCTTGCAAGCACAGGCAGAAAAGCCCGGCATATCCTTCTGCTCATTTTTATCAGCGAAGGACTTGCGTACTTTAATTATCTTTCAGATGCTGTTTTAGATGCAAAAACCTTCAGGTTTTCTATGTTGACGGATATTTTTACCGAAAGAGCAGCGCTTTATAAAGAAGCTATGTGGCGCCTTATCAGTTTTACTCCGTTATTCAATGCAACCGGATGGTTTCTCGTTCAGCTTTTTCTTGTATATCTTATTTATGGATTTATCACAAAACGAAACGGTTATAAACCTGCGGGCATTATTATTTCCGTATGCTTCTGCGGGCATTATTATTTCCGTATGCTTCGGCGTCGGATTTTTGCTAACAAGATTGTGCGGAATCATAAAATTTGAACTGCCGAATTATACTGATTATTTTATACTTTTTATGGGGCTTCCTTTTTTTGCATTCGGGTATTATTTAAAAGACGCAATCCCGAAATACAATCTTGCAGAAAAATTAAACGGAGCTGTTCTTGAGGGAATGATCGCCGCAGGTATAGTTCTTTCAATAGGCGAAAGCTTTGTTTTCAGAGACGTACATTTTTATACCGGCTCGGTACTGCTGTCTTTTACATTCTTCGTTATCGGCGAAAAATATTCCGAAAAATCTTTCGCATCAAGGCTTGTCAAGACACTTGTTTATATCGGTTCAAATCTTACTTTGTATATTTACATAATTCATCCAGCCGTCGGCTCTTTGCTTGAAAAAGCGGCAGGAAGACTGCATTTTTCAGGCGCTTCGGCAGAAATGCAGAAATATATTTTTCCGTTGGCAGTATGCGCTGTGAGCGTTGTTGTGTCATGGGCAGTATTCAGTATAGTTAAAGCGGTCAGATCAAGGCTGACGCTTGAAAGGGGTTAATCAGTTGAATAAAAAAGCATTGTATCCGGGATCTTTTGATCCTTTTACAAACGGACATCTTGATATTGTAAGAAAAGCTTCGGCGCTGTTTGACGAGGTTTATGTACTCATTGGTATTAATTCATCAAAAAAACGTGCTTTCGACGCGGATAAAATGAAAAATGCCATTGAAAAAACAGTTGAACAGTACGGTTTTAATAACGTTAAGGTAATTGTTTATGATGGTCTTATTGCTGCTTTTGCCAAGGATAATCATATTAAATATATGATCAGAGGGCTTCGCAACAATATGGACTACTATTATGAAGAAAATATTGCGGAGGTAAACAAGCTCATTGATCCCGATATGGAATATGTGTATTTCCGCGCGGAAAACGTTGCCGTATCGTCATCGATGGTCAAAGAGCTGTATATGTACGGTCAGGATGTATCGTCATTTTTGCCTGATGCTGTCTACGAAGTTCTGAAAAGTACAGAATGATAATAGACTTAATTTATTGATGCTGTTTTTTGCATTTAGATGTTTACAAACGGTATAAGTATTTGATATAATTAATATATATTATTTATGCTTTACTTGCGGAGGAAAAAATGAATTTTAAAAGAATAAATGAGTCCGGTACGGTTGAAGGATTCTGTCTTATAAAAAGCCTTGAAGTCAAAAAAACAGCTAAAGGTCTTGCTTATCTTGATATGACGCTGACTGACAGTTCGGGCGAAATAAACGCAAAATTATGGGATTATAAAGAGGAACTTCATTCTGATATAGCGGTTAATACTCTTGTTAAGGTCAGAGGAAGCGAATCCATGTTTAACGATGCTCCGCAGCTCAGGGTTGACAGAATAAGAAGAGCGCTGGAATCTGATAATATAAGGGTCGAGGACTTTGTTCCGAGTACGGAATACAGCGGCGAAACTCTTTTTGACGCAATATACGACGCTGCTTCTTCTTTTGAAAATGAAGAGCTGAAGACGCTTGTACTCACGATCCTTGACGAAAATCGCGAGGAGCTGACTATCTGCCCTGCGGCTTTCAGACTTCATCACGCTGTAAGAGGCGGCCTTATGTATCATACTCTTTCAGTTCTGCGTCTGGCTCAGAGCGTAAGTAAAATATATCCGTGCGTTGATAAAGAGCTGCTTTACAGCGGCGTAATTCTGCACGATGTAGCAAAAATCTGGGAGTTTGAAGTGTCTTCCGCAGGCATTGTTTCAGGCTATTCAGTGGAAGGGTCGCTTATCGGCCACCTTGTAAAAGGCGCCATGAATATCGAAAAAACAGGTGAGAGACTCGGTACGGACAAAAATCTTCTTTTGCTGCTTGAGCATATGGTGCTCTCTCACCACGGCGAGCCGGAATTCGGCGCGGCGGTAAGACCTATGTTCCTTGAGGCAGAGATATTATCTGAGCTTGATATGCTTGATGCCAGAATTTATGAAATATCACATTCTGTAAGTGAAGTCGAGCCCGGGGCGTTTACGGCAAGGCAGTGGGCGCTTGACAACAGAAAACTGTATAATCCGGGACTTAAAGATGTTAAACCAAAGGCAGATTTAATATAATTTATAGGAGGGAATTTTATGAGAAATCATGAAGTTACAAAAATTCAGCCCCTTCTTAAAGAAGACGGCTCATTGCGTGAACCCGGCTGGTCTAAAAAATTATTGCAGGTTTATTCCCGTGACGCTATAAAAGCGCCTAAATTCAGAATCAAGGAATGGGATTATTACCTTGTTGTTTCAAACGAAGGCAATTTTGCTCTTGCTTTTACTATATCTGACGACGGTTATATAGGACTTCAGAGCGTATCTTTGCTTGATTTTTCCGTGCCCTGTGAGCATACTGAGACTATACTCAACGCTTTCCCGATGGGTAAACTCCATTTGCCGACGACGTCAGACGAGGGCGACACTATTTATATTGACAAACGCCTTCAGATGAAGTTCATCAAGCTTCCCGGGCAGAGGCATATTATGTGCCGTTTCAATAATTTCCAGGACGGCAAACCGTTTGAATGCGATATTACCCTTGAACAGCCTGAAATGGATACAATGGTAATCGCCACTCCCTGGAAGGAAGATAAAAAAGCTTTCTACTACAATCAGAAAATCAACTGTATGCGTGCGAGGGGAAAAGCTAAGTTTGACGGCAGAGAATATGTGTTCAATCCCGAAACCGATTTCGGCACGCTTGACTGGGGCAGAGGAGTATGGACATACGATAACACATGGTACTGGGGCTCAGGCAACGGAGTTGTTGACGGCAAGCCTTTCGGCTTCAATATAGGCTACGGATTCGGCGATACGACAGCAGCGAGCGAAAATATGCTTTTCTACGACGGAAAATGCCATAAGCTTGACGATGTAACGTTCCATATCCCGGAATCCGGATATACAGACCCGTGGAAGTTTACGTCATCCGACGGCAGATTTGAAATGGATTTTGTTCCGATTATAGACCGCGCCGCAAAGATAGACGTCAAGTTTATAATAAGCGATCAGCATCAGGTGTTCGGCAGAATGAGCGGCAAGGCTGTTCTTGATGACGGAACTGTGCTTGAAGTAAAAGACCTTCTCTGTTTTGCAGAGGACGTACATAATAAATATTAATAAAATTGATCATTGTTCTGCGATCCGCACATCTGATGTGCGGTATTGCTTTAAACGGAGGAATTATGGACTGGACTGAAATAAAAATTGAAGTGCCTGCGGCAAAAGTTGATGCGGCAGGGGATATAGCGCAGATGGTTGTGCCTTACGGAATATATATCGAGGATTATTCCGACCTTGAGCAGGCGGCGTGGGAAATAGCCAAAATTGATCTGATAGACGAGGATTTACTTAAAAAAGACAGGGACAAGGCTTACGTTCATATCTATATTCCGCCGCAGGATAACCCGCAGGAAGCCGTAGCCTTTCTAAGCGAAAGATATAATGCTGAAGGAATCGCCCACAAAATCGAAGTCAGCGTTTGCAGAAATCAGGATTGGGAAAATAACTGGAAGCAGTATTTCAAATCGATCCCCGTCGGCGAAAAGCTGCTGATCCACCCTGTTTGGGATGACGAATATAACGCAGACGGAAGAGTTGTTCTGGATATCGAGCCCGGCCTTGCGTTCGGAAGCGGCGGGCATGACACAACACAGCTTTGCCTTGAAATGCTGGAAAGGTATATAGATCCCGATTCAACAGTGCTTGATATCGGATGCGGAAGCGGTATCCTCGGCGTATGCGCTCTGCTTCTCGGAGCTGAAAGCGTTACAGGCGTCGATATAGACGAGCTTGCAGTAAAGCAGGCTTATGAGAATGCAAAGCTCAACGGCTTTGATGACGGCAGATTCCTTGTTCATCAGGGCGATCTTGTTGAGAAGGTTACCGGTAAATTCAGCGTTGTTGTTGCCAATATAGTTGCAGACGTAATAATCAAGCTTTGCAGAAACGTTGCTGATTATATGAGTGATGACGCTGTTTTTATTACGTCCGGTATAATTGATAAAAGGGAGCAGGACGTTCTTGCGGCATTTGAATCGAACGGATTCAGAGTGGTTGAAAGAAATGAAAATAACGGCTGGCTTTGCTTCAGTTTAAAAAAATAATTGGCAAAAGCATTGACAAATATTGATAAATGTATTAAAATCATTTAAAGAGAACGGAGGTAGAGTTAATTTGAAGATTCTTTTTAAGAAGTCACTCAGCTTAGTGTTGGCTTGTTTAATGCTTCTTGCGGTTATTCCCATGACCGCTTCAGCGGCAAAGTATGAAAACCCGGAATTCAAAGTTTCTCTTTTAAGCGAAACGAGCAGTGAAGTTGTTGTTACTCTGGATCTTATTTCGGGTAAGTTTAATTGCTTCGATCTCGGATTTATTGCAAAAAGCGGCTACACTTGCACAAAGATTGCAAAAGGCAGTACAATGGCAGATTTTGTTGAAGTAAGTGAAGATAACGGTGCTGCAGTTACGTTTGCATCAAATTTCAAAAAGTCTCTTGTCAGCTTTGCTTCAACAAATACTTATTCCGGAAAGGGTCCGGTTATTAAAGCGACTTTTTCAAAAAGCGGTAAGAGTTCCTATATGCCGGGAGATATAACAGTTGAGTTTACGAACTGCGCATTAACGGAAGGAAGCAAGTCGATTACTTTGAGCCCTGTTGTTTCCGACGGATCTATGGAATATGAAGTAGTTCTTTATTATCACGATACTTATAAAGCTGATACAGGCAATAAAAAAGCCAAGTGGTCAACTGACAATAAAAAAGTTGCGATCGTTAATGACCAGGGCGAAATTCACGCCGGCATCAAAGGCAACGCAACTATCACGGCAATTTACGATAACTATGTAGTTTATTATAAGGTTACAGTTAAATTCAACCTTATTCAGAGCCTTATGTATTATTTAGCATTTGGATTTATTTGGATGAAGCCCGAAAGCTTCTGATTAATTTGACAGCAAGTTTTTTATTATATCCCCCCTCAAAAGTGCCCGGTGGTTGCTATAACTGCCGGGCACACCCCTTTTTTATGATAACTGAATTAAATAAAATCAGCCGCATTTTATCCTTGAGCCAATAACAGCGTCAGGCAGAAAATGCGGCTTATTGTTATTCTGTTTTGATGATTTGATTTATCTCTGTTCTTCAAGAGCGGCTGTAAGAGCTTTTGCAAGCTGGTCGGGGCATGATGTGTTTTTGAATCCGCACTTGATGCCTGAAAGCTTATCTGTCACGTCGCTGACGCGCATTCCCTCAACCATTTTTGAAATCCCTTTAAGGTTGCCGTTGCAGCCTCCGTTGAATCTGACTTTTTTGATTATGTCGCCGTCAAGCTCAACCTCAATAGCCGTGGCGCAGGTACCTTTTGTTCTGTATATGTAAGACATGCTTATCTCTCCTTTTTGACTGTATAATATCATTATACACTATGTGTCAAGTCAGCTCATTATATAGATAAGTGCGAGAATAAGCAGTCTGTCGCCGCCGTCGCTTGAAAGAAGAAGTATGATGGCAAGAATGATCAGAATATCCTTGTCTTTAAATAATCCGCCGAACAAACCAAACGAACGGCTGCCGGAGTATATCTGATTTCCGGCAGGATCAGGCGGCTTTTTTACAGCTTCATCAGAGTGAAAGGCAAACGGCTCTTCTTTCTTTTCAAATTCAAAATCAGGTAAAGAGGGCGATGCTCTGCTGAACATCTCCCTTGCTCTGCGTATGGCGTCCTCCTGCATGGCGTTAAATTCAAATTCACTTGTCGGCATTGTTTTCACCGCCTTTGTATAGTTCGCTTATCAGGGGTAGGATTTCAAGGATTTTCAGAATCTGCATCGCCTCGTCAGCTTTTTTCTGCCGCTCCTTGCTCAGATTCGGCTTCAGCGCTTCAATGAGCCTGTATCTGCCGGAATCCTGACTGCCGTTCATTCTGGCCATAATGCTTGATATTTTCATCAGCATATCAGGCGAAAACGGCATTTCCGGGCCTGTACTGTCGGCAGGAGGATTAACTCTCTGAGGCTGTTCTTCGCTGCCGAAAACAGACTGCGCTATATTTTTCAGCGAGTCAATATCCTCTGATGTGAGCGATGAAATAATATCATTCAGATTATCCATTTTTAAAACCTTTCAGTCTGTCCATCAGATTCTGAGCTTCGGGACTTTGCAGAATACTCCTGAGCTTCTGCTCATCCTGCATAATGTTTTTAACCTGAGCGGATTGTTTTTCATCGAGCTGTGACATCATCTTCATAGCTGTCTTTTGCTGTTCCTCGCTGTTTTTTGCTCTGAACAGATTTATAATATCTTCTGACGGAATATTCATTTACATTTCACCTCCGGAGTGGTATAATAAATTATATTTTTAATTAGGAGGAATATGAATGCGTATCCTTGTACTTTCCGATTCACACGGTGATGTATTTTCGCTAAAAAAAGCTTTAGATATGCAGCCCGGTGCAGATATGGTAATACATCTTGGTGACGGGGAGCGGGATTTTAAAAGCTGCCGCATTGATAAGCCGACAATACAGGTAAAAGGAAACTGCGACTGGGGGAGCGATCTTCCTGCTTTTACCGTAACTCAGGAAGCTGGATACACTATATACTGCACTCACGGCTATGCTGAAATGGTAAAATACGGGCTGTATAACCTTCAATCCGCCGCAAGGGGATATAACGCCGATATAGCTCTTTTCGGGCACACACATACGCCTGTTACATACTATGAAGATGGGCTGTGGTTGGTGAATCCCGGAAGTATCAGAAACGGAGATTTTGCCGTAGTAGACCTGACGCCGAAAGGAATAATGCCGATTTTATTAAAATTGAGATAAAATGAGAATACCCTCCCAAAGACAAGCATATCTTTCTTTAGGAGGTGTTTTTATGTTTGTATTCTCATTGAAGTCAAATAAAAAAAGAATTGTAATTATGGCTGTGATGCTGATTATGATTTTCTGCGCTCTTTTCTTTACGAGAAACAGCAAGATGCCTGCGTCAAGAGATGCAGGGATAAATCTTAAAGCGTCAACCGCAGAAGAAAGGATAGCATTTTTATCACAGTTCGGCTGGAAAATAAAGGAAGACCCGGTGAAAGTGGAGGAAGTAGTCATACCTGCTGAATTCAATGAAACATACGAAAATTATAACAGGATTCAGCAGACTCAGAATCTTGATCTTGAAAAGTATGCCGGCAAAACCGTTAAGAAATGGTCTTATGACGTTGAAAACTATCCGGGATATGAGTCAGAAAACAGTTGTATCCGTGCAAATCTGCTGATATATGAAGGGGCTGTAATAGGCGGGGATATAAGCTCGCTGGAACAGAACGGATTTATGCAGGGCTTTGATTTTCCCGAAGTTACAACAGAAAAAGCCGAATAAACATAACAAAAAGCTGCCGCTTTCGCGACAGCTTTAATAGTTTAACAATGTTTTATTATTTGTATTCGCCGTGATTCCAGATAGCAGGTGCAAGATACTTTTTAAGAGCTGCAAGGCCTGTTTCGATAAGCTCAACGATAGCCCGAGCCATGCTCTTAAGTTTTTCAATGAGTCTTTCTTTTGCTGTGGGCTCATACTTGTAAGTGATGTTGGCGCTGCCGAAGATGTAATTGCTTACATACTGTTCAGAGCCGTCTTCGCTTACAACATAAGCAGGAATTCCGCCTAAATCTTCATTAGCTACTACAACAGAAATTTCTGTTTCTGCCTGATAGTCAACGATCTGCCAATCCTCAGAAACCTTAACAGTAACTGTAGCGATGGTCATATCTGCGCCATAGAGATTTGAAGCAGGCATTTTGATTTCGCCGCCGACAGCATCGGGATCGCAGTAATAAGTTGCGAGATCCTCAGTGTCCAGAGTTGCACCGGCATCAAGTGCCTCGTCTGTAAGAGTGAAGCTTGTGAATTCGCCTAATGAAGCATCACCGGAAAGAATGTATACGGGAATAACGAGTGTTCCGTCTACATCGTATCCTTCGCTTTCATGTGCAGCAGCTTTGAACTGAAGTTCAACAGTTACTTCTTCGCCGGGGTTAGCGTAGATGGTATCATCTTTAACGCCGAAATAAACCTGACCGTCTGCGATGTCAGCAGCAAAAGCAACTGAAGCGAATGAAAGCATCATGACAAGTGAAAGAACAAGAGCCAATACTTTTTTCATAACTTTTACTCCTTTCGCACTTTGTGCGTTTTAATGATTTTGCAGGGCGATAAAACCCTACGTTGTTTTTATAATATCACAATGATTCATTTTGTTAATTCCTAAAAAGAATAATAAAAAAATATTTAAAAAATTTTTTATTAAATTCTGCGAATTTTAATTACAGACCTTCTGCATTACTTTATTGGCAACAATTCCTGCGGCTGAAAGACCTGTTCCGCCGTTTTCAACTACAACGGCTACGGCATAAGGCGACTTCTGCGAGAAGCCGACAAACCATGAATGTGGTTCGCCGTCATCGACCTGAGCTGTACCTGTTTTGCCGCACATTTCAAGATTCGGGAATCTGTTGTCTCCGTAATAATTTTCAACGTCGGAGCGAAGCAACTTTTTGATTTTATCCGCAACGTCGGGAGCAAGAGAAATCTGCTTGCTTATCTGAGCTTTTGTCTGAGTTGTCCTGCCTTTCGGCGTTTTAACAAAATCAACAACGTACGGCTCTACCGTCGTTCCGGAGTTTGCGATGCAGCCCATAATGCTTGCCATGTGATACGGGTTTACAAGCGTTGTATACTGGCCTATTCCTGCCCATCCGAGGTCGGTTTTTGTTGTGTTGTCAAGGGATAAAACAGATTTTGCGGGAGTCGCTATTCCGTTTGTATCGAGCTTGATATTAAATCCCAGTTCCTTTGCTGTCGCCGTCAGCTTTTCACTGCCGAGTTCAATTGCGATTTGGGCAAATGCGCTGTTGCAGGAGTGGTTGAGAGCCTGTTCAAAATTAACCTTGCCGTGAGTGCCGTTGCATTTTACAACACCGTCGCCGGTGGAATACTGACCTGTGCAGTTAAAAGAGCGTGAATATATATCGGGAGTATTTTCCACAGCGCATACGGCAGTTACAATTTTAAATATAGAGCCCGGCGTATATACGCCTGAAAGTACCCGGTTGAGATATACGCCTGCGTATTTTGAGTTTGTGTCAATGTCTGAAGGCTTATTCTTCGGGTCGTAAGTCGGGCTTGATACCATACAGACTATTTTGCCTGTCTGATAGTTATAAACGCATACGGCTCCGTTGCGGCCGTTAAGCGCCGAGTAGGCTGTTCGGCATACAGACGAATCAATCGTCAGATAAATATCGTTTCCCTGACCGTACTGTACCATTGATGAAATACCGTCGATAAAATCATATCCTGTTAAAGTATTTCTGTACGTATACTGAACGCCTGTTGCTATAAATCCGTTTAAATCTCCGACAGTGTGAAGCGTTGACATCCGCACTTCGCGGCTGTCGTTATACCTTCTTTTGCCGTCAACGCTTTTTGCAAGGACTTCGTTATTGCAGTCGTAAACGGCTCCGGCGGAAGAAATACTTCCGTTAGTATAGATGTGGCGGTTTGCTTTGTTTGTTGCCCACGATGCTCCGTCTTTTATGAAAAAGAACATCAGCAGCGCAATTCCCGCTAAAAATGCGGCAATGACTGCCAGTAGAACGTACGCTCTTTTTGCGGTATTATTCATACTTCTGTGCGCCTCCTTCGTCTGCTTATCGGAATATCATCCGGATAAAGCGGATGATCCGGCAGTATTGTTTCGGAAAGCTTCGGATAAGTATGTATGTCCGCCGCTTTGATGAAAGCAAATAATCCCCATGAGCAGAGCATACTTGAACCGCCTCGGCTTATAAACGGGAGCGTAACGCCTGTAAACGGCAGCAGGTCCGTAACGCCGAATACG
>CADAMY010000076.1:0-11406 GCA_902789095.1 Oscillospiraceae bacterium
AGGTTGAAAGTTTTGAGCTGCTCGGGATCGTTGAATCCCTTGTCAACAAGAACGGGAGCATAAGCTATTCCCGAATGACCTTTACTTAAAATGAAACGGTCTCTGTCTTCCCAGTTGGGATCGTCAACTTTTATGTTGAGGTATTTGTGATAAAGAATGGTGAGCATATCCATAACGCTCATGCCGCCGCCGATATGACCGCTGCCTGCCCAGAAAGTTGTGTCAAGGCAGAGGTTGCGAAGCTCGTGAGCTTTCTTTTCAAGAGCTAACCATTCCGCTTTTGATAATGCCATGGTAATTCCTCCCTGATATTTATTTGGGTTTTTATAAATCAGGCGGCCTTAAAGACCGCCTTAAAAGCAGAATCAGAATGCTTCGGGATGAAGTTTCTTAGTAACTTTGAATGCTTCGTCAGCAACGTCAACAGTGAACTTGATATCTTCATCAGAAACGGAAGCGTTCATGAAGTGGTTGTGATGGCCTGCAAAGAATATGCCGCGCTTAACCATTTCAGCGATCCAGTCCTGATGGATTATCATGCTGTCGTCGTTAGCGATTCTGAGATAGAAGAGTGAAGGTTCACCTGAAACAACAAGATCAAATCCGTTGTTTGCGGCTGCGCCCTTGAGACCGTCAAGAAGCTTAACTGATTTTTCTCTGAGAAGCTTCGGGCAATCCATAGCCTTCATCTTGTTGATGTTGGCAATAGCTGCAGCAAAGGGAACTGCGCTCATCCAGTAAGAGCCTGTGTACGAAAGGCCGCTGACTGCATCCTTGAGCCAGTCTTTACCGCAGAGAGCAGATACGTTCCAGCCGTTTGCAAGAGCTTTACAGAAGCAGATAAGGTCAGCTTCAAAGCCGTAATAATGGTCGGAACCTGCAAGGTCAAGACGCCAGCCTGCGCGAACGTCGTCTACGATAAGAACGATGCCTTCTCTTGTGCAGATCTCACGTACCTTCTGCCAGTAGCCGTCAGCAGGAAGCTGGTTATCAAAATAGTTGCCGTGAAGGTAAGGAGTAGAAATAAATGCTGCGATTTCGCCTTTATTTTCAGCGATGATCTTTTCAAGACCTTCGATGTCGTTCCAGTCAACATAGAGGTTGTTTGCAACGTCTTCGGGAAGGATGCCGGGATAGTCAACCTTCTGAGCCCATGCGGAAACACCGTGATAGAAACCGTTTACGAAAATGATCTTTTTGCGGTGAGTTGCGTTACGGGCTGTGAAAATAGCGCCTGATGTAACGTCGTTGCCGTTCTTTGCAAAGAATGCCCAGTCAGCGCAGTTTACGGTATCAACAAGCAGCTCAGCGAGCTCTACCATCTTGAAAGAGGGAGTCGTTGTGCAGTTGCCGAGTTTAGCCTGCTCAAAAGCAGCGGCGTCAACGTCGGGATCATTGTAGCCGAGAATGTTGGGGCCGTATGCGCACATATAGTCGATGAATCTGTTGCCGTCAACGTCCCAGAAGTATGCTCCCTGAGCCTTCTCTGAGAAGAAAGGCCATGCGCTTACGGGGATCCAGTTGCCTTCTGCCGGGCCGAGATGACCGTAGATACCTGACGGAATAACTTTAGTAGCACGGGCAAAGAGCTCGTGGCTTTTTGTATAATCGTTAATTTTAAAGCTCATAACAATTCTGCCTCCTTATGCAAGATAGAGCGCAACTCTGTCGAGTATGCGGTTCATATTGTCGAGCATATTGATCATGCCCTTCATGGTGATGTTGCCTTCGCCTATCTGGGCAACAGCGTTTACTTTGCCGTCAAAGAGGTCACGAGCAAGCTTCATGCCGCCGAATTCCATGATGGAACGGTAATGTTCGGGCTGTTTCTTAACGGTGATCATGCGGTGATCTTTAACTGTGATACCGACTGAGGGGCCGCCTGCGATTGAAACCTTGATAACGCCGTCCGGAATATGATCAGCGCTGAATTTGCCGATTTCGTCATTATTGCCTATCTGAGCGATAGCAACAGTGATCGTATAGAACATAAGCTTTGTGCTTATTTCAAAGAACTCGGGATCAGCAAGATCTTCTTCGCTTGCTCTCATGTATTTGTTGAGCAGGTCGGTAAGCGGAGTAAACTGCTTAAGAAGAAAACCGATTTTTGTAAAGCCCTTTGAGGGAATAGGTGTAACTGTGCCGTCGATAAGTCCGTTGAATTTCTCACATGATGAGAACGGAAGCTTAACGTCGCATTTGTCACAGCCCTGCTCCATGCGGCATCTGCCGTTTTTGAAAGTAAGAGTAGCTTTGGGGCCGCCCTTTACTTCAAAACCGATGGAAACAGGTTTTTTGGTTTTAACAAGTTCTCTTGCCTCTGCGCTTAAATCACAGAGATTTTCAAGTGTTCCTAAGATAGCATACATGTTTATGTACGCCAATGTTTTTGCATCTGTCAAAATGTATTCCTCCTTAGAATGCCATAGAACATATTTGCCCTTTAATTTTACCAAATATGCAATTAAATGTCAATCTCAAACTGCATAAATTTTTTTGCGTTTTTATGTATATTTTTACAAGTAAATATGTCAGATTGCCGACATTCGGCATTGATTGTGTTACATTGACATAAAAAACGAAATATGATAAAATTCATACGTCAAAGAACGGTAAAAGATAAAGGGTGATGATTTTGAAACGGAGTCCGGCACTCAGCCTTAACAAGGTCAATAATTTCGCAGCGCTTGATTATCTTAAATTTTTCTGCGCTCTTCTCGTTGCCGCAATTCACATAGAGCCTTTTGAAAGCAGCGGTTTTCTTGTTAGCTTCTGCGCCAAAAACACTCTGCCGCGAATCGCCGTTCCGATTTTCTTTATTATTTCGGGTTTTTTTCTTTTTCAAAAGCTCGATGACCGAATAAAAATCAGGCGGTACTCGTTAAGAATACTTCTGCTTTATGCCGTATATTCAATCATTCATCTTCCGTTTGTGATATCCGATATCAATAAAGGCAAAACGAGTTTTTCCGAATTCATCAGAAGCATTTTTTTATACAGGTCATACCTTCACCTTTGGTATCTGCTCACGCTGTTTTTTACTGTTATAATTATTTATCTGCTGTATAATAAGCTCAAAATGCCGCTGAAAACCCAGCTTATAATATTCGGAATTCTGCATATAATCGGTATACTTATAAGCTTTTACCGGCCTGTTTTTGACTCAACTTATCTTAAACCGATAATTGACAGGTATTACGAAATATTCTTTGATATTGAAAACTTTGTGTTCTTTGGTTTTTATGTTGTGCTCGGCTGCTTTATCAGGGAAAATTCCGGCAAGATCCCGAACAAAAATTACGGATTATACTCCGCCGCCTTCTTCTGCCTTTTTGCAGGCGAAATGATAATCAACCGTTTATTGTTTCAGAAAGCGGATTACCAGATATCATTCTTCCTTGTTCCGGCCGTATTGTTTATTTTTCTTGCCGCTTGTTTTTGTGATTTGTCCGAAAAATTCAGAAAACACGCTCTGTTTTTCAGGCGGCAGTCAACAATTATTTATCTGTGGCACATGGTATTTTTCAATGTCCTTAACAAGATGTTTTTCGTTCTGACCGGGATCAGATTAAACAGGTTTGTTTTATATGCCGCAACAGTGATAATATCTTTTATATTCGCGGCAGTCTGGATCAGACTGTCGGAAAACAAGCGGTTCGGTTTTCTGAAATATTTGTCATAAATCAAACCTGATCGAGCTTAAAGATCTGATCTCCTGCATCGTTTTGCTGACAGAATAAATCAGATCGTTTGCATAATTGTATTCGCCGGTCTTTCTGCCGCTGATATATTCTTTAAAATCCTCTGCTTCATAAGACATAAGAACGTGCTTTTCGGTATCGCCGGAAAGCGCTTTTTTATTCCCCTCATTATCATAAACAGCCATATCGGTAAGCTTGGAAACAGACGGCAGAACTATCGTGCCTTTATCGCCGAAAATCTGACTGCCGAGTCTGTCCTGCCCGAGTTTTGAATAAGTCAGCGTGACCTGCTTATCATCATAGTCAAAAATCGCAGTGCCGTATCCGTCGGCTCCGCTTGACATAAATCCCGATGAAGCGCTGATTTTTTCGGGACTGCCGAAAAGTTCAAGAGCAGGATAAATACAGTATATTCCCAGATCCATAAGGCATCCCGTTGCAAATTTCGGATTAAAAATATTCGGCAGCTCTCCCCTGCTGAACGCAGCATATTTTGATGAAAGCTGAGAAAAATCAAAGTGCGCCGAAGTGATTTTCCCGATTTCGTTCACAGCGTTTTTCAGAATGTGTCTCTCGGGCAGATGAAGATACATTATCGCCTCTGTATAAATCAGATTCCTGCTGTCTGCAAAAGCTCTCAGTTCAGCAAATTCCTCAGACATTACGGTTATCGGCTTTTCGCATAAAACGTGCTTGCCGTTTTCAAGCATAAGCCTGCTCTGAGCGTAATGCAGCGAATTCGGGCTTGCGATATAAACTGCGTCAATTTCGCTTTGAGCAAATCCGTTTAAATCGTCATAAACTTTTGCTCCGCCGAATTTATCAGCAAAAGCTTTGCCGGTCTCCGCTTTTCTTGAATATACCGCTGTAAAGTCAAATCCCTTTACAATCTGAGCGCCTTTTACAAATTCCTCGGCTATCCAGCCTGTTCCTATTACGCCGAATTTTATCATAATGATTACCTCCGAAGCCGAAATTTTATATTTATAGTATACATTATACAATAATATTGCAGATATTACAATTATTAAATTGCTCAATTTGTTAATGCTATACAAAAAAATACGGTTTTTCAGTTTACAAATTTTTACAATTATGTATAGACTTTTGTCCAAAATTTGTGTTATACTAATTAACGAGTGTTAAAGGCGTTTCAGCCTTATTAATTCACAAACTAATCTTGGAGGTTAATTATGAGCAAAAAGTATGTTTACTTATTTGATGAGGGCGACGCTTCAATGCGTGAGCTCCTCGGCGGTAAAGGTGCCAACCTTGCTGAAATGACCAAAATCGGTCTTCCGGTACCTTACGGCTTCACCATCAGCACAGAGGCTTGTACTCAGTATTATGAAGACGGCCGCAAAATCAACGACGATATCATGGCTCAGGCTATGGACGGCGTTGCAAAAATGGAAGAGAAAAACGGCAAAAAATTCGGCGATCTCAAGAATCCCCTTCTTGTTTCCGTTCGTTCAGGCGCCCGTGCATCAATGCCCGGCATGATGGACACGATCCTCAACCTTGGTCTTAACGACGAAGTTGTTGAAGCTATGATCGCAGGCAACGACGATCCCGCTTTTGAGCGTTTCGTATATGACTCATACAGAAGATTCATTCAGATGTTCTCTGACGTTGTTATGGAAGTCGGCAAGAAATATTTCGAGCAGCTCATCGATAAGATGAAAGAGGAAAAAGGCGTTAAGTTCGACATCGAGCTTACTGCTGCTGACCTCAAAGAGCTCGCAACTCAGTTCAAAGCTGAATATAAGAATCAGCTCGGTTCAGACTTCCCGTCAGACCCGGTTGAACAGCTCAAACTCGCTATTGAAGCTGTTTTCCGTTCATGGGACAACCCCCGCGCAAACGTTTATCGCCGTGATAACGATATCCCGTATTCATGGGGTACTGCAGTTAACGTAATGCCCATGGTATTCGGTAACCTCAATAACGAATCAGGCACAGGCGTTGCTTTCACTCGTGACCCCGCAACAGGCGAAAAGAAACTCATGGGCGAGTTCCTTATCAACGCTCAGGGTGAAGACGTTGTTGCAGGCGTTCGTACTCCCATGCCGATCGCTCAGATGGAAAAAGAATTCCCCGAAGCATACGCAGAGTTCATCAAAGTATGCGACGTTCTTGAAAATCATTATCATGATATGCAGGATATGGAATTCACAGTTGAAAATAAAAAGCTCTATATGCTTCAGTGCCGCAACGGTAAGAGAACCGCTCCCGCTGCACTCCAGATAGCATGCGACCTTATCGACGAAGGTCACAAGACTGAAGAAGAAGCTGTTCTTATGATCGACCCCAGAAACCTCGACACTCTTCTTCATCCTCAGTTTGACGCAAAAGCACTCAAGGCTGCAACTCCTATCGGCAAAGGCCTCGGCGCTTCTCCCGGCGCTGCATGCGGTAAAGTAGTATTCACTGCTGACGATGCAGAAGCTTGGAACGCTAAGGGCGAAAAAGTCGTTCTCGTTCGTCTTGAAACTTCACCCGAAGACATCACAGGTATGAAAGCTTCTCAGGGTATCCTTACAGTTCGCGGCGGTATGACATCTCATGCAGCTGTTGTTGCCCGCGGTATGGGTACTTGCTGTGTTTCCGGCTGCGGCGACATCAACATGGACGAAGAAAACAAGCAGTTCACACTTGCAGGCAAAACCTTCAAAGAAGGCGACTATATTTCAATCGACGGTTCAACAGGTAATATCTATGAAGGTATTATCCCCACAGTTGACGCTCAGATCGCAGGCACATTCGGCAGAATCATGTCTCTTGCTGATAAATACAGAACTCTTGAAGTTCGCACAAATGCTGACACACCGGCAGACGCTAAAAAAGCCCGTGAGCTCGGCGCAGAAGGCATCGGCCTTTGCCGTACAGAGCATATGTTCTTCGAGGCTGACAGAATCGCAGCGTTCCGTGAAATGATCTGCGCTGACACAGTTGAAGAAAGAGAAAAGGCACTTGATAAGATCATGCCTTATCAGCAGGGCGACTTCGAGGCTCTTTATGAAGCTCTTGAAGGCACACCGGTTACAATCCGCTTCCTTGATCCGCCTCTTCATGAGTTCGTTCCCACAGAGGAAGAAGACATCAAGGCTCTCGCATACGCACAGGGCAAGAGTGTTGAAGATATCAAAGCTATCATCACTTCTCTCCACGAGTTCAACCCGATGATGGGTCACCGCGGATGCCGTCTTACAGTAACTTATCCCGAAATCGCTAAGATGCAGACAACTGCAGTTATCAAAGCTGCTCTCGCAGTTAAAGCAAGACATGCTGACTGGAACATCGTTCCTGAAATCATGATTCCTCTTGTTGGCGAAGTTAAGGAATTCAAATTCGTTAAGAAGATCGTTGTTGAAACGGCTGACGCTCTTATCGCTGAAGCAGGCGCTGACCTCAAATATAAAGTTGGTACAATGATCGAGATTCCGAGAGCTGCTCTTACAGCCGACGAAATCGCTAAAGAAGCTGACTTCTTCTGCTTCGGTACTAACGACCTTACCCAGATGACATTCGGCTTCAGCCGTGATGACGCAGGTAAATTCCTCAACGCTTATTATGACACCAAGATCTTTGAAAACGATCCGTTTGCAAAGCTTGACCAGAACGGCGTAGGCAAACTTATGAAGATGGCTCTTGACCTCGGCAAGGCCGTAAATCCGGCACTTCATTGCGGTATCTGCGGCGAGCACGGCGGCGACCCGACTTCTGTTGAGTTCTGCCATGAAATCGGTCTTGACTATGTTTCATGCTCACCCTTCCGTGTACCGATCGCACGCCTCGCAGCAGCACAGGCAGCTATCAAAGCTAAGGACAACAAATAATTAAAAATCCCAGATAATTCAGTTTATCCCTCCGTCGAAATGGCGGAGGGATTTTTTTGCTTTTCCTGATCCCCGAAGCATTCAGCTTCCGGGATTTTTGTCGTTCATACCCTTTTTTTCATCATTCGTACCGTTTTTCAATAATCAAGCGGATGTTGTGATATTATTTTTCTGCAAGGCAAGGAGTGAAAGCAGTGAAGAAAAAAATCACAACAGCTTTAGCGGTTATGACTGTAATTTTAATCATCATTTCATTTTCAGTATTGAAATTCTACAAATCAAAGCAGTCGCACGCAGACAAAAGCACTGTTTATGCTGCCGAAACCGCAAAAGTTCTACCTGCGGTAGATACAAAGTATATTGATTATAGAAGCGTGGTGATTTATAATGAATAAGTATGAGAGGTGTAATATGGGAAGCAGGGAATTCGGTGAATATTTAAGAAAACTGCGGGAAGCAAAAAGGCTCTCGCAGTTCCAGCTCGGCAAAATTATAGGTGTAACAGACAAAGCCGTCTCCAAATGGGAAAACGGCTACTCATATCCTAAAAACATTTACATACTAAGACTGAGCGAAACGCTCAACGTAAGCACAACCGAGCTTCTCAGCCGGATGTATCAGCAGGAATAACAGAATTACTTTTTGTCTATCTCGATCTTGCCGTGCTCTTTTTCAAATTTATTTACAGCGTCACGAATCAGTATATTAACCTGACTGTTTGCGCTTCTGCCCTCATAAGCTGATAAGACGTGCAGTTTATGGAGCATCTCAGAATCGATACGTATTGACACACTTTTCATAGCCATATAAAAAAACCTCACAATAAATATAATTATTTTTATTGTATAACTAATAAGCTGAACTATGCGGTTGTTAAACATAAAATATGTTTAATATATATCTTAAATATCAAGAGGGGTTAATATAAAGATGTCAAATACAAAACCGGTATAAAGAAATGCTTGATCAATGGACAAAAAAAGCGTAATTTGTACCGGTATTGTATTGATAAATAAACACTAAAGGAGAATGAAAACAAAATGAAAACAACAATCAAACGAACATTGGCAACAGTGCTTGCGGTAGTGATGATATTCTCATTAATTCCGTTTGCAGGCACAATTTTGGGCAGTATGTCCACAAAGGTAAGCGCATTGGAGACAGTTGAAGGAAGCTTCGACTATTTAGTTGATTATCTCAAAGAACACGGCATTTATGATGATGACGGAGATTTATGTATCATTGATGAATACAGTCTACTTGATTCAGATTTATTTATTGAGATATTTATTCATCCTGAAGAAGAGGATACAATTTATTGCTATTTTTCATCAGATAATGAAGATTCATTTAATTGGTGTGTCATGTCAATGGAAATAGATTCAAATATATATGATGTTTATTTTGAAACTTATCATAATATTGATGGCTCTTTTGAAGTAACTGAAAGTGCAAGTGCAGATATTGATCCAAGGAATTATTCCAAAGGTGATATTCTTTCATTATATGATACTGACTTTTTATCTAATGATGATTTTGATCCTGTTATTCAAATCATAGATGAAGATTATCATAACGAACAAATGAAAACTCTCTTTTCTAAATTTTTTGCATTAGCATTAACAGCATTTAACCGTACAATGAGTGAAAATGCAGAGATTAGTATGGGCAATTTCGGCTTCATCAATATGTTTGAAAGTGTACCGCTTTCAGACGATAATTCTGATACAGCAACACCGACTGACGCAACCCCCGACAAGCCGACGGTTGATCCTGACGAGCCGACGGTTGACCCTGACGAGCCGACGGTTGAGCCTGATGAGCCGACAGTTGACCCGGATGAGCCGACGGTTGCCCCTGACGAGCCGACAGTTGACCCTGACAAGCCGAGTGTTGAACCCGACAAGCCGAGCGTTGACCCTGACAAGCCGAGCGTTGAGCCTGAAAAACCGGATGACTCAAAAACTCCTGCAGAGCCGTCAAAACCTGCTGACGCAGTCACTCCGGGCGATTCAAAGGCAACAACATCTGACTCTCAGAAAAAATCAGGAGTTAAAGCTGATTCGTCTGTAATAAGCTCTTACAAATCTTCTGCAAACAGAGACGGCGGCACAAGCCCCGATACTTCAGAAAGTATGGACGGAATCATTGCAGCAGTTGTAACCGCATTTGTAGGTGTGACCGGACTTATTATTGTAAAGAAAAAAGAGAAAAATGAAGACTGATTGAAAATGAATTTTCACAGTTGAATCCACTGAAAAGCTCCTGCGGCAATAAACCGCAGGAGCTCTCCGACTGTCGATAAAGTCGCAAGAACATTTGCAAAAGAAAAAGGATTTTTCAAACCACAAATAAAAACTAATGAAACATATAGAAAACAGGAATAATTAAATATGTTTTATTAAATTATATTGCAAATTAGCCGCCTTTTCTCCCTCTCGCAGTATCTATATACAGCTTCGGGTAGAAAATGCGGCTTCTTGCATACTTTCTCGAAGTCTCATTTTTTTCGACAAACTGAGCTCCTGCGGCAATAAACCGCAGGAGCTTGATTTTTGCAGAATATTGAGTTTGATTCAGACGTGAAGAATGAGCTTTGCTATGTTGAAATAAAGGATGAGCGAAATCGCGTCAACGATAGTAGTTATCATCGGTCCCGCCATCAGCGCCGGGTCAAGTTTCAGCGCTTTTGCAACTATCGGCAAAGTGCAGCCGATCATCTTTGCAACCATAACGGCGCACATCATCGCAATACATACAACGAGGAATACAGAATCAGTCGTTTCGCTGCCTGTGATCGCCCGAAGAAGATACATTCTGCCGAAATTCACTACTGCAAGCACAAGGCCGCAGAGAAATGCGACTCTTATCTCTTTCCAAAGGATCTTGAAATAGTCGCTGATTTTGATCGTGCCGAGCGCAAGACCGCGGATGATAAGCGTCGATACCTGGTTGCCGGAATTTCCGCCCGTGTCCATAAGCATCGGGATACACGCTGTAAGACCTGCGATAGCCGCTAATTTATCTTCAAACCCTTCGATAATCTGACCTGTAAACGTTGCGGAAACCATAAGTATAAGAAGCCAGACTATTCTGTTTTTAGTATGTTTCAGAACGCCCGTTTTAAGGTATTCGTCATCCGAGGGAAGAAGCAAAGCCATCTTTTCAAAGTCTTCGGTGTTTTCTTCTTCGATAACGTCAACGATGTCGTCGATAGTGATAATGCCGACAAGTCTCTGCTCGTTATCAACAACGGGAACTGAAAGAAGGTCGTACTTCCTCGCAATAGCCGCAACAGATTCCTGGTCATCAAGAGTATTTACAAATATAAGCTGGTCATCGTCATACATTATGTCGCTTATAAGCTGATCGTCGCGTGAAACTATGAGCCTTCTCAGCGGTACAGATCCTACAAGCTTGCGCTGAGAATCCGTACAGTAGCAGGTATAGATCGTCTCTTTATCAAGAGCAGTCTTTCTGATTTCGGCAATAGCTTTTTCAACCGTGAAGCTCTCAGGAAAAGACATCATCTCGATCGTCATAATACTGCCCGCTGAATTTTCGGGATATTTGAGAAATTTATTTATAAGATTTCTCGTTTCGGGGCTTGTATGGGCAAGCACCCTCGTTACAACGTTTGCAGGCACTTCCTCAAGGAAGTCGACCGCATCGTCAAGGAACATATCTTCCATTAGGAATTTAAGTTCCGAGGTTGTGATCGCTTCAACAATAGCGCTCTGCGTATCGGAATCGAGGTAAGAAAAAACCTCTGCCGACGAATCCTTCGGCAAAAGACGGAACACACGGACCTGATTTTCCGCATTGTCCATATCCTCTATCGCCTGCGCTATATCAACAACGTTCAT
>CADAMY010000076.1:11429-14093 GCA_902789095.1 Oscillospiraceae bacterium
AGAAGCATTTTTGTTATAATTTCGGTCAATGTATCGGTCATTACCTTATTTTCCATAAAAAAACACCCTTCCGCCAAAAGCGCAAGGGCAATAATAACCGTTACGGAAAATCACATTTCCAGAACAGCCCGGGCACTCTTGGTATAATTTAATTTACAACTGCATAATCGCACATGACTGCCGTCGCTGCTCAAGAAATCACTTCCTTTAACATCGTAATAATATAATTTTACCCTTATTGCAGGCGTATGTCAAGAAATTTTTTCAAACGGTTTACTTTTTTTATATTTTAGTATAAAATAATATATATTACTCTAAAGGAGCTGTTGAAAATGACAGATAATGAAAAGAAACTGCTTCTCGGAAAAGCAGCTGTCAATATGATTTACAGCGTTTTAAATAACGCCGAAGCTCCTGAAATATCAGAAGATTTTGACTGGGAAGCCTTCCGCTCATTCACCAAAGACCATAACATCAGCAATATTATTTATTATGCAGTCAAAACGATGAGCGGTGTTCCCGATGAAATATTAAAGTTTTATGAAGAGACATACCTTCGCGCCTGCCTGAAAACAGCTCTGACAGACGTTGAAATTCCGGCGTTGCTTGATGATTTTGAAGAAAACAGAGTGCGTCATATGCCATTAAAGGGCTATATCATGCGGAATTACTATCCTGACCCGGCAATGCGCTCTATGGGCGACATTGACATTCTTGTAGGCAGCGATTTAAAGGAAGCAGATAAGGTTATTCAATCTCTCGGGTACAGCTTTCACGGCGAAGGCTTTCTTCACGATAACTATGTTAAAAAAGGGCTTCACATCGAGCTTCACAAGTCTCTCGTTGACGAATATTTCAGCACGATGTATAAATACTACGGAGAGGGATTCGGCAGGGCAAAGACTGAGCCGGGATACAAATACAGATACGCTTTTTCCGACGAGGATTTTTATATATTTCTGCTGGCTCACCTTGCCAAGCATTTCAAAATAGCCGGTACGGGGATCCGCTCCGTTATGGATATTTATGTTTTCCGCAAGAAATTTCCGTCGCTTGATGAAAAATATATAGACTCTCAGCTCTCGGAAATCGGGCTGCTTAAATTTAAAGATAAAATGGAAAAGATGGTTTTCAGCTGGTTTTCAGAGCCGTTTACAGATGATTTTGACGCCGTCGGCGAATATATCGTCACCTCAGGCGTTTACGGACAGTCCGACAACCACGAGCTGAACGCTTTTATTCTCAACACGCTGAGCGATACTTCATACAAAAAAGGCAAAATAAAATATATGCTCAGCATGATTTTCCCCGGTAAAAAGTATCTCGGAGCAAGGTATCCAGTTGTAAACAAATACCCGGTGCTTATTCCGTTGTACTGGATAATACGCATTTTCAGCACGCTGACAAAAAGCCGATACAGCATAAGATACAGGCTCAAAGGTGTTTCTAAATCAGATGAAGATTCACTTAAAAAATTTGACGACACCGGTCTTCGCTAAAAGACGTTTTCGCTTTTTAGCATAAGCGACGCTCTTACAGCTTCAAGCCTTGAGACAAGCTCGGCTTTTCGGATATTATAGTATTCTTCCGAAACGTCTCTGTATTCGTCAAGAGAATCTATTATAACGCTTACGGCATCCGTCTGATTGTGAGAGAGCACGCAGAGAACGTATTTTTCTTTGCTGTTCCAGAATTGCTGTATTTGTTCAGGGCTTTCGGATTCATTTACCGCATTTATCATTTCATCGGTAAAGCGTGCGATCTTATTGTTGAGAATAAACGAGAACGAAAAAATTAAAATCAGAAGCACCACAGAAATATAAAACCGTTTCATTCTTTGTCCTTTCTGATGAGCGTATATCCCCCTGACGAATCCATAAGCATCGCAAGAATTTCTTTTTTGCTGAGTTTTTCTTTTCTGATCGCTTTTTCTATGTCCTCGGCTCTGATCCCTGCTTCTTTAATCAGGCAGTCAATACATTTTCCGTCAGAAACGACGAGATGCTGCAAATCAGCAGCTTTGACTTTTACACCTAAATCCTTAGCTGTCGGATTATCAAACTCCGCCTTTTTCATAACGCTGAGAGTGCCGTTCGTTTCAAGTATAGCGTACTGCACCTGATTTATGTCAAAAATATCCTTCTGCCGCATCTGATCAAAAAGGTCATCGGCAGTAAGCCTCAATTCTTTGAGCTTCTTCTGGTCAAGAACACCGTTTCTGATTATAATTGCAGGCTTGCCCTGAAGCTTGTAGCGGATAAAACTGCTTTTCATAATTATAACCGAATTGATTATTTCAAGGCAGACGAGCATTAAAACCGCCAGAAGAGAATTGATAAGAGGCGTATCGTTGTTTTCCATAGGTATTGATACGATTTCGGATATCATTATTGTAATAACTAGCTCCGTGGGCTGAAGTTCCCCGAGCTGTCTTTTGCCCATAAACCGCATGCAGATTATTATTGCAAAATAAAGAATCAATCCTCTTACGAGAGTTACAGTCATAATTATCACCGGATATATTATTTCCGATAAAATTCAAAATAAAAGAGAGTCGCAAATGAAAGATTTTACATCAAAAAACATAAAAAAAATTGCCGGATATATCGAATCCGGATGCAAGGAAGAATTTGTTGAAAATATAGGGATAGAATGCGAACACAT
>CADAMY010000077.1 GCA_902789095.1 Oscillospiraceae bacterium
GAGAGCGGCAAAATCCAGCTTGACGATCACCTGCTTGAGCAGTGGAGACTTATGCACATCGGCGCTCAGCCCGTTCCGCCGAGTCTTATTCACAGATGGCTCAAATATTTCCCGCATCATCAGTACGATACAAACTACGGTCTGAGCGAATCAATAGGCCCCGGCTGCGTTCATCTCGGCGTTGAGAACGTTCACAAGGTCGGCGCAATCGGCAAAGCGGGCTATCTTTGGGAAACGAAGATCATTGACGACAAGGGCAATCCCGTCAAGCAGGGCGAAGTAGGCGAGCTTGCGGTAAAAGGCCCCGGCGTTATGATAGAGTATTACAAGAATCCGGAAGCTACTGCTGAGATCCTTCACGGCGACTGGCTGTATACCGGCGACATGGCAAAAGAGGATGAAGACGGATTTATCTATCTTGTTGACCGCAAAAAAGACGTTGTAATATCAGGCGGCGAAAATATTTATCCCGTTCAGATCGAGGATTTCCTCAGAACGAACGATAAAATCAAAGACGTTGCCGTTATTGGTCTGCCGGACACAAGGCTCGGCGAAATAACAGCGGCTATTATAGAAATCAAAGAGGACTGCGAATGCACGGAAGACGAGATCAATGAATTCTGCAAAGCGCTTCCCAGATATAAACGCCCAAGAAAAATTATTTTTGATAAAGTTCCCCGTAATCCTACGGGCAAAATAGAGAAGCCTGTTTTAAGAGAAAAATACTGCCACGGCAGACTTGTTGAAACGCAGATCACAGGCTGATTCAAGCACGAATGGAGGATACTTATTATGAAATCATTGATGCTCGGCAACGAAGCGTTTGCCAGAGGTCTTTATGAAGCAGGCTGTTCGTTTGTTTCCAGTTATCCGGGTACTCCGAGTACGGAAATCACCGAATATGCCGCAAAATATAAGGAAATATACGCAGAGTGGGCTCCCAATGAAAAGGTAGCTATGGAATCGGCTTTCGGCGCTTCTCTTGCAGGCAGAAGAAGCTTCTGCGGCATGAAGCACGTCGGACTCAACGTTGCGGCTGATCCGCTGTTTACAATAGCTTATACAGGCGTAAACGCAGGTATGATAATCGCCGTTGCCGACGACGCAGGTATGCACAGCTCGCAGAACGAGCAGGATTCACGCCACTACGCAATAGCCGCAAAGCTCCCGATGCTTGAGCCTTCGGATGCGGCTGAGACGCTTTACTTTACTAAAAAGGCTTACGAAATTTCCGAGAAATTCGATGCGCCGGTAATCATCAAGATGTGTACGAGAATCGCTCATTCACAGAGCGTTGTTGAAACGAGCGAGCGTGTTGAGCCGGAGCAGGTTCCTTATGAAAAGAACGGCGCAAAATATATCATGATGCCCGGCAACGCAAAAAAACGTCACCCGATAGTTGAAGAGAGAACTGCTCTGCTTACCGAATTTGCAGAAACTTCCGACTTGAACAGAATCGAAGACGGCAGCGATAAATCAATCGGCATCATCACCTCAAGCACAAGCTATCAGTACGCTAAAGAAGTTTTCGGCGACAAATACCCCGTACTGAAGCTCGGTATGATAAACCCGATGCCTGTTAAAAAAATCAGGGATTTTGCCGCAGGCGTTAAAAAGATAATTGTAATTGAAGAGCTTGACGGAATTATTGAGACTCACTGCAAATCAATAGGCGTTGACGTTCAGGGCAAAGAGATTTTCGGCTGTATTGACGAATTAAGCCAGAATAAAGTAGCTCAGAAGCTCGGCGAAGAAACCGAAAAAGGATTTTCAATCGGTGAAGACGTTCCGATGCGTCCTCCCGTTATGTGCGCAGGATGCCCTCACAGAGGACTTTTCTACACGCTTAAAAAGAATAAGCTCACAGTTCTCGGCGATATCGGCTGTTATACTCTCGGCGCTGTTCCGCCCCTTGCGGCTATTGATTCCACTATCTGCATGGGCGCTTCGGTTTCAGGTCTTCACGGATTCAACAAAGCCAATAACGGCTCTTCAGACGGCAAAACCGTTGCGGTTATCGGCGATTCCACGTTTATGCACTCAGGCGTAACGGGACTTATCAACATAGCTTACAACGAATCAAATTCAACCGTAATAATCCTTGACAACTCTATTACAGGTATGACCGGTCATCAGCAGAATCCGACAACCGGCTTTAATCTTAAAGGCGATCCCTGCGCTAAGATAGACCTTGAATCGCTTTGCCGCGCGGTAGGCATCAAGGCTGAAAACGTAAGAGTAGTTGACCCGTACAATCTTGAGGAATGCGACAGGGTAATAAACGAAGAACTAAAAAAAGACGAGCCTTCCGTAATTATTTCAAGAAGACCTTGCGCACTTCTGAAATACGTCAAGCACCCCGGACCGATCGCCGCCGATCCCGATAAATGTATCGGCTGTAAATCATGTATGAAGATCGGCTGTCCGGCAATCAGCGTAACAGATAAAAAAGCGAAGATCGACGCAACCCTCTGCACAGGCTGCGGAGTTTGCACCCAGCTTTGTAAATTCGGCGCATTAGGCAGCGGCAAGGAGGCTTGATTGAGATGAAAACAAAAAATATTATGATAGTAGGCGTCGGCGGTCAGGGAACTCTGCTTGCAAGCAAGCTTTTAGGCAAGCTCCTTCTTACAAAAGGCTATGACGTTAAAGTCAGCGAGGTTCACGGTATGAGTCAGCGAGGCGGCAGCGTTGTTACATACGTCCGCTACGGCGATAAAGTGTATTCACCTATAATTGATAAGGGCGAAGCGGATATAATCGTTTCGTTTGAACTGCTCGAAGCCGCAAGATATACGGAGTATCTCAGCCCCGAAGGCACTATAATCACCAACACTCAGAAGGTGAATCCGATGCCCGTAATCACAGGCGCGGCTCAGTACCCCGAAAATCTTGAAGAAAAAATGAAGAACGCAGGCATAAAGCTTGACGCCATTGACGCGCTTGCGCTCGCTCAGCAGGCAGGCTCGTCAAAAGCTGTAAACCTTGTTTTAATGGGCAGACTTTCCAAGTATTTTGATTTCACTCAGGAAGAGTGGATGACGGCAATAGAACAAAGCGTCCCCGAAAAGTTTATTTCATTAAATAAAGAGGCGTTCCGCCTTGGCAAGGAAGTGTGATTGTTATGCAAAAGTATTATCAGCAGGAAATCGAATGCGCCTCGCCTGAAAAAATCAGGGAGCTGCAGAATGAAAGGCTTGTAAAGCAGGTTAAGCACGTTTGGGATAACGTTCCTTATTACCGCAAAAAGATGGAAGAAAAAGGTCTTACTCCTGATGATGTTAAGAGCATTGACGATCTTCACAAGCTCCCGTTTTTATCAAAGGATGATTTAAGAGAAGCTTATCCTTACGGACTTATGGGCAAGGATCTGAAAGACTGCGTAAGGATCCATTCAACGTCCGGCACAACAGGTAAAAGAGTAGTTGCGTTTTATACTCAGCACGATATAGATTTATGGGAGGACTGCTGCGCCAGAGCGATAGTTGCCGCCGGCGGCGACGAAACAGACGTTTGCCAGGTTTGCTACGGCTACGGTCTTTTCACAGGCGGCTCCGGTCTTAACGGCGGCAGTCACAAAGTAGGATGCCTCACTCTGCCGATGTCTTCCGGCAATACGGACAGACAGCTCCAGTTCATGACTGACCTTGAGTCAACGATTCTCTGCTGTACTCCGTCTTATGCCGCATATCTTGCGGAAAGCATCCACGAAAGAGGACTTCGTGACAAAATCAAGCTCAAAGCGGGCATTTTCGGCGCTGAAGCATGGAGCGAAGAGATGCGCCGTGACATTGAAAAATCACTCGGCATCAAGGCTTATGATATTTACGGTCTTACCGAACTGAGCGGTCCCGGCGTTTCGTTTGAATGCAGCGAGCAGTCGGGTATGCACATCAATGAAGACCACTTCATAGCTGAAATCATTGACCCGAATACAGGCGAAGTTCTGCCTGACGGCACTCAGGGCGAGCTTGTTTTCACTTCTCTTACAAAAGAAGCTTTCCCGCTTCTCAGATACAGAACGAGAGACATCTGCGTTCTCACAAGAGGAAAATGCTCCTGCGGACGTACATTCGTTAAAATGTCCAAACCCAGAGGCAGAAGCGACGATATGCTCATAGTCAAGGGCGTAAACGTATTCCCGTCACAGATCGAAGCCGTACTTATCGAAAACGGTTATCAGGCAAATTATCAGATAGTTGTTGACAGAGTAAACAACAGCGATACGCTTGAGGTTATGGTTGAAATGACTCAGGAAAATTTCTCGGATAATCTCGGTAAGATCACGGATATGGAAAAAGCTCTTGTTTCGGCTCTCAAAGCGATGCTCGGAATTTATGTAAAAGTTCGCCTTGTAGCGCCAAAGACGATCCAGCGCAGCGAAGGCAAGGCAGTTCGTGTAATTGACAAACGAAAGATTTAAGGAGGAAACAGATATGAAAATTAAACAGATTTCCCTTTTCCTTGAAAACAGAGCAGGTCAGCTTCTTGAAATAACAAAAATTCTTGCCGCAAACGGCATAAATATGAAAGCTCTCAACATAGCGGAAACTTCTGATTACGGAGTTCTCAGGCTCATAGTTGACGACGCCGAAAAAACATCTGCCGTATTAAGAGAAAGCGGTATGATCACCATTACTTCTACGGTTTCAGCCGTTGCCGTACCCGACAGAATGGGCGGACTCAACGAGCTGCTTAACGTTATAGCAGACGCTGAAATAAGCATTGAATATATGTATTCCGCTTTCGGTCAGAAAGACGGCGTAGCTTATATGATATTCAAGGTTGACGATATTGATAAGTTTGAAGAAACGCTTGCCGCAAAAGACGTAAACGTTTCCGGAGTAGAGGAATTCGGACTTAAATAATAAAGCAAATACTTTTTTGAAAGGACTTAGTTTTAAATGCAGGAACTCAGCAGAAAAAATAAATTATTCACAGACTCGGTTATCAGAAGAATGACAAGAATCGCCATAGACTGCGACGCTATAAACCTTGCTCAGGGATTCCCGGATTTTGACCCGCCTAAAGCTCTTACCGACAGACTTGCAGAAGTCAGCGCAATAGGCCCTCATCAGTACCCGATCACAATGGGCGCTAAAAATTTCCGTCAGGCTCTTTGCAAAAAGTGCGGCAGATTTATGGGCAGAACTATTGACCCCGAAACAGAGGTCGTTGTTACCATCGGCTCGACCGAGGCTATGGTAGACACTATTTTTGCTCTTACCAACCCCGGCGACAAGATCATAATGTTCTCACCCTACTTTGAAAATTACCGTGCTCAGGCTATCCTTGCGGACTGCGAGCCGATATTTGTTCCGCTCGTACCGCCGACGTTCAATTACGACCCTGAAGTGCTCGAAAACGCATTCAAGCAGGGAGCAAAGGCTATACTTATCTGCAACCCGTCAAACCCGAGCGGTAAAGTTTTCACAATGGAAGAGCTGAGATTTATTGCAGACCTCTGCATCAAATACGACGTTTACGCCATTATGGACGAAGTTTATGAGCATATAATTTATGACGACAACAAGCATATTTATATGAATTCGCTTGAAGGAATGTGGGAAAGAACGGTAAGCTGCTCCAGCCTTTCAAAGACTTATTCGATCACGGGCTGGCGTCTCGGCTACGCAATAGCTCCCAAGAATCTTATGGACAGGATCAAGCAGTATCACGATTTCAACACAGTCGGCGCGCCTTCACCGCTTATGGAAGCCGCAGTTGTCGGTCTTGAAATGCCCGACAGCTATTATGAAGAATTCGGCGCTCATTACGCTCACATGAAGAAGCTGTTCACTTCGGGTCTTGACGATATCGGAATCAAATACACAGACCCGCAGGGCGCATATTTCGTGCTTGCCGATATCGGCGAATTCCTCAAAAAAGGTCAGAGCGACGTTGAGTTCTGCGAAGAGCTTGCAAGAAAAGTCGGCGTTGCCTGCGTTCCCGGTACTTCATTCTTTATGGAAGACGTCAACAACATCGTGCGTGTTCACTTCGCCAAAAAGGACGACACGCTCAAGGAAGCGCTTGACCGCCTTTCACACATCAAAGAAAAAATGGCATAAAATATTTAAAAAGAATCACAGTGCTTTCATCAGGTACTGTGATTTTTTTGTTATAATAATGATTTCAGGACGGACGGTTACCGAAACAACTGCTGCTCGTTATAATTCTTTGTGAATTTTGTAGTGGTCGACGACCCCGGCGACCATTTCAAAAAGAAATACACATTCACGTCTTCGACCGTAGGGCACGGATACATCCGTGCCACCGAAAAAACTGCAAATTTTAGTTAATGAACGCATGTATGCGTTCACTACATTCGCATGATTTAAATATTTATCAAATCCCGTAGCGTCGGGCAAAGCGCCCGACATTATTTTCTGCTTCATCTTTTTCGGTCGGGTGTGGAAACCCGACCCTACAATCGCCTGCTTTAAATATACATTAAATCATGTAGTGGTCAACGACCCCGGCGACCATTTTTACAATTTAAGTTTATACCTGAATTAGAAGGCATTAAACACAACTTTTAAAATGCGATTTTAAAAGAATAATCATATGATTTCAATGTTAAAAATATTGACATATTTCTAATTTTAATATATAATAAATATGGAAATATTTACAATACTGAAAAAAACAAGAAAAGAGGGTGAGTAAAATGATAAGAAAAGTTTTATCTGTATCAGCGATTATCATTTGTTTAGTAATGATTTTTACAACAAATGCATTTGCACTTGAATATGTTGATTTTAATAATGAAATTGACATACTCTGTGATTATGTACCGGGCAAGGTTATAATCACAACGTCCGACACAGGCAATGATGAAGTAATAAACATACTTGCTTCAGAATATAATTTTACTGATTACAGTCTGCTTATTGCCGGTAATCAAAACAATGGTTATGTTAAATCCATATATTCTGCAAAGGTCGATACCGACAATATCGCAAAACTGGCTTACAGCATTTCACAAGAGCGTGGTGTTTACAGCGCAGAGCCTGATTATATCGGGGAACGTATGAGTGACGGAATGCCATATGATGAATCAAATGAAACTGAAACCATATGGCATAAAGATGATTTGGGCTTTGATGAAATGCAAAGATATTTATCGACAAATAATATTACTCCCAGAACAGTAAGAATTGCTGTGCTTGATTCCGGTATAGATATTAACTGCAGTTATATTTCCGGCAATCTTATTGACATTGAGGATAACGGCAATCATTACCATGGATATTGTGTTACACAGGATTCAGTTAATTATTTAACAACACCTAATCCATATGTACGACATGGAACTTCCGTCATATCGCTAATATGCGGTTCGACATCTTTAGGAATAAATTCAGATGTTGAAATAATCCCTATTGATGTTCGAGTCAATAATATGGAGTATTATTCAGATGATTTTGAAGATACAAACCGTGTGGAAATTCAAAATGAATTAAGTTCTTTTATAAGAGGATTAGGCGTGATTGCTGGAAATACAAAATTAGTAAATAATGTCGAAATAATTACAGCTTCTATGGGCTTTTCAATCGGAACGGTTGATGATAACATCGGCTTGATCAGTAGTTTAAAAACGGCAGTTGACTTTGTTGAGGATGAGGGTATTATTTTCTTTGCCGCGGCTGGTAATAAAGCCAGACCAATTTATAATTTGACTAATGAAAACAATTTTTATGGAAACGGTATGAGTGAATATTTTGATCCGGATTATGATTCTGACCTTAATCCTGAAGCTGAACAGCACTTTGACAACGATTACAGATATGTTGTTTTTCCTGCTGCGTTTGACAGCGTTATAGGTGTAATGGGATACAATAAACATGGAGATTTATGGGGTCGGTATGAGGAAGATAACGGAACAAACTATGGTATAGCAAAGCATAGAACTTCAAACGATACACTCGGATACGATGTAATCGCTCCTGCAAATAGTATTTATTTATTAACTTGCAGTAGTTCTGGTGTTTACTCATTAGCTTTTGATAAGGGAACATCTTTTGCTGCGCCTCTTGCCGCAGGTGTTACGGCGTATTATCTTGGTTTGATGCCTGCAAATTCAACATTCACTAAAGACGATATAGTAAACTTATATCATAAAAAGTTTTATACAAAGAATTGGTATGATGCAAATGCTCACATTGAAAGTGTTTATGAAGAGTATATACCTACTGTCAGTTTGATAGATGTTATTTCCGCTCATGCCTTTAAAGATACAAATATTATTTGTGATGTAAATGGAAATTATCTTTACGGATTTGAGGAAATGATGGACCTTACTGATTTGCAGGGCTATCTTACGGGCTTAACAGCTTCACACAGTATTACGATTGGCAGCGGCAGCTCACAGTATTATTCAACAGGCGCAAAGGTAAACCTTACTGATTCAGATAATAATACCATAGTGTCATATACAGTTATTGTGTTCGGCGATGTTGACGGTGACGGTCATATTGGAATATCTGATTACTTCATGATGTACGACTACAAAAATGACCCGGTCAATTATCCTATTGATTATCCAGTAGCCGGCGACGTTGTTAATTTCGGTGACGGAATTACAAACAATGATATTTTACAGGTGAAATTGGTAGCTACTGGTTATTTTACCATAAGTCAGATTCCTCATTATTGGGCTTTTATTTTTGCAAGGGAAGGTACCACTTGCGTTGTGGATTATGAAAATTATATAATTTATGGACTTTGTGAAAATCTAACACGTGGTTTATTGATAAACGATTACGTGGAAATATATGGAGAATATGTTTTGGATAAAGGTGATTTCAGATATTTCGGAACCGGGTCAACTATTACACTGCAAGACGGTGACAACAATGATATATTAACATATGATATTATCATTTTCGGTGATCTTGACGGCAATGGAATAATTGAACTTGATGATGCAGCCATGTTAAGCGAGTATTATGCGCATCCGGAGTATGCCCCTGATTATCCGCAAGGATTTGCCGGAGATGTAGTGAATTTTGGCGATGGAATAACCCAGGACGATGTAGATTTGTTATATGCAGCAATTGCTGGGCTTGAAGAAATCAGTCAGAATCCATAATAATATAGGAGGAGATGTTGTTATGAGAAAAGTGTTTAAAAAAGTTATAGGCTTTATACTTGTTCTCGCATTGCTTATTTGCTCAATGTCATTCAACGTTTTTGCCCTTGAAAATCTTCCTTATGAAGAATATGATGAGGATTTTTATTTTCCGATTTTGTATCCCGGAAATAATCGTGTTGATGAAAACGGTATATACAGAGGTTTGTGTGCATACGGGTCCCAGGTAAAACCTGAAAATATTAACGGCAGACCGTATTTTGAAGTGGATACTAAAACCGGTGTTGCAACATTTTACGGCGGGGATGAAAATAATCCGAATCGAATAAAAGGTATTTATGAAGGACACGGTTCATATTATCATCTTACGGGTATAACTTTTGAGTATGTGATAGAAAGAATCGTATTTACCACTGACTTTGTCGTTGTTAACAACCATATTTTCAAACAACTGGAAAATTTAAAAGAAATTGTATTTTTAAACGATGCTAAAGTAGTCAATTTTGGGTTTTCCAGATGGTATAATCGTTTCGATATTACTGTATATGGTTCGTTAGAGGAACACAAAACATATGCTGAAGAACATGGATTTGAGTTCCGTTATTTAGATGATGTTGAGCTTTGCACCGCAGAAGATACGACCGTTTCAATCGACAGCACTAAAAATCTTATCACGGGTCTTACGCCCAAGACAGGCGCAGATACGTTTGTTAAAAATGATCTTGCTCCAAAAGCCTGCGATGCAATTATCAACAGCGATACAGAATACGTCGGCACGGGCGACAAAGTAAATCTCGTCAAGTGGCTTGACGACAGCGACGCCGGCTCTTATGACATTCTGCTTTACGGCGACGTTGACGGCGACGGC
>CADAMY010000078.1 GCA_902789095.1 Oscillospiraceae bacterium
TTCAAATCCCGAAAAATAAACGGAAAGCTCCGTTCCTTCGGTCGGTGAAAAAATGTTGGTGATAAGCTGTTCAGGTCTGATGCCCGCCCATTGGGAAAGAATATATTTAACAGTAAAGAAGATAACAAGACTTATAAAGATAAAAACAGCGCCGAGAATACCGAAAGTTTTGTAAGCTTTTTTATGTTTCGGCTGCGGCTCATCCTCCGTAATTTTTCTGAACAAAAGAAAAACAACAAGATGAATAACGCTTACAATCATAGCGCATACAGCCGAAAATACGTACTTTTTCATATCGGGCTCTTCAAAATAAAGATAGTGACCCGCTGATGACGATCTCATGTGCAAAAAGCCGCTGAACGTGTTCATAAAAATGAGCGATAAAAATATAAATCCTGCCTTTTTCTTTGCAGACTCTTTTTTGAACAGTACAGAAGCTTCAATCAAAAGAATAACCATGAATATAAGGTTTACAATAAAGAAATTGCCCATATGACGAATTATCTCCATATATCTTCCTCCTTAATTCGGCATTATAGCACATAATATTTTAAAAATCAACAAGGATTGACCTATTCTAAACTGTTAATTAAAAATCGAAAAATTAACAGACTTTTGCATACAAATCCCCGGAAAGCCACAGCAATCCGGGGACTGTAATATCCGCTGATCAATTATTTTTTACCTTCAATGAGATTTTTGAGCATACTGAATATCGTTCTGAAAAATCGTGCAATCTTTACAAAGATATTTTCGCGTTTATAAGGTGCCTGCGTACCCTCGCCTCCGTAACAGCCTATGTTGCAGGACGTAATTTCTTTGCCGAAAAAGTCGGTCGTACAGTCGTCTGCGTCAAGATCATAACCCTTTCCTATGAGCGGAGAATCTTTTGAAAGCATAAACGATGAAAGATCGGTTTCGTCGGTGCCGCTGAAGCCGGGTATCGTGTTGAAGCGTGCTCCGGTGAACGGAACTGAAATACAGTTATAATAGCAGTTGTTCTTTATTACGCTGCCCTTGTACGATGAAGCTTTCAGCTCCGGATTCATTCGGAATCCATCCTGAAAAACGATGATATTATTCACAAAATACGAATCGTAAAGGCAGTCAATATCAAAACGCTGTGAATTGATAATCGTGTTGTTATAGAACATAAGTCCGGTTTCACCAGGGCCGCCGGTGAGAGCGTTCCTGCCTTCACCGTCGTTGACTGAAAGACAATATCTTACAACGTTGCCCACCTGCGGACTTGTTTTTGCGTTGTTTACAACAAAGCGAACGTTATCGTGAGAATAAATATACTGATATGTGCAGTGATTTGACTGTGAATCAAAGTCAACCGTCATTCCGTCGCCGACGTTTTTCTGCCCTGCGATCTCGCAGTATTCGATAGTACTGTTTTCGCTGCCCCAGAACCATGCGGCGGCAGTAAAATACAGAATATCACCGTTTTCATCGACACCTTCGCCCTGACAGCAGTCAATAGCTCTGCAGTGAGTCATAAGCGCGCCGTCGCAGATACCGATGATCACCGCTTCCGCATCCATATCGTGAAAATAGCAGTCTTTTATAAGCGCTCTTTCATTATAGACAGGACCGCAGTCTTTGAACTCATCATCATTAAAAGGACTGCCTTTGCTCTGATCGAATGCTCCCCAAAGGCTGATACCGTTGCCGCAGTCGTACATTTCGCAATTCGTAACCGTAAAGCCGTTTACAGGATAAAGTGAATTAGCCGGGAGTCCTTTTACCATAACGCAGGCACGCGCAACAGCGGCTCCTGCGTGAAGTCCGTCACGTGCAGTTACCTTATAATTCTGTATATCGTGAATCGTAAGATTGTCAAGCGTGATTCCTTCGCTCGCGCAGGAAGCAGTATTTATCCAGATTCCTCCGCCGTTGTGAGCCGTGATTTCAAGGTCGCTGACAGTTACGTAAGAACAGTCAAAAAGGCGCAGGACTTCCGTATTTTTATCAGTATACAGCAAAGGTTTTTCACCTTCGCCGTAAGCGGAAATTTTGATCGGCGCTTCTTTAGTGCCTGAACTGTTCCACATTGTAAGAGTACATTCATAAGTGCCTCCCCTGCAGAACAGAACCTGATCTCCCGGCTGCAAAGCAACGTCTGTAACAGGAACAGTTTTCCACGCAGTCTTTGGAGACAGACCGTCGCCTGTTTCGTCGCTGCCGTTTATGCTGTCAATATAATATGCCTTTCCGACAGGAACAGCCGCATACGCCACAGGCGCCGCAGAGATAACCGTCAGTATAACACAAAGGACAATACATATCACTTTTTTCATATTCATTCCTCCTGCGATTTACTTATTATGATTATTATAAAATATAATCTTATTTTTTTCAATATTATTTTTAAAGCTCTTGCGGGTTTTCAACGCTTTGATAATTGTATAAATAATTATTGTAATTTAACCTGAATAGGTGTAAAATATAATTGATAATATATACTCGGGAGGTAAGTCAGATGAAATTTACCGTAAAAAAAGCTGTAAGTATAATCTGCGCGTTAATAATGATACTTCTTTGTGTCGTTCCTGCGCTTGAAAGTATGGCTGTATCATACACGATCGGTATCCGTGACGGCGACAATAATTCCGTTACAGACACCGTGATTCAGCTTATGGAATCCAAAAACACAAAATGTTCGGTTGAGTACATAGACTGTTCTCAGCCAAACGGCTCGGAAATCGTATGGGACTCAAGCAACGGAATGATTGCAAGCGTTGATCAGGACGGCACCATAAGAGCGAGAGACAGCTCCAAACAGGCTCTCGTTCAGCTCTGGATAGACTCTGACGTAAAATCAATCAGAGGAGCGGGACCGTCGCTCGGCGAACAGGCTGAAAACGTTATGAAAGACATCGACGTTGAAAATACGGACACCGACGGACTGGTAAACGCTTTTACTCCTGTTTTTTCATCCCTTTCGGAAACTGCAAGAAACGAGCTTTTATCAAAACTGAGATCAAAGCTTGAAACAGACTATGTTGATATAACGGCTCATCTGATAAGCCACAACGGCGATGAACTTGCCAGTGCGGTCGTTCACGTTGACGTAACAAAGTCAACCGAAGCGCTCGGCAACACTCTGCCCAACGGTACATATATAACCAACAAGGATTCTCTGCCGAAAGTAGTTGCCGTAGGCACAAGCTTTAAGATCCAGAACGTTATTACTCCCGTCAGACTCGGAATGAAAACGACCTGGTCGATTTCCACGGACAATCTGCTTTCACTTCCCGCAAGTTATGCCGAGATTACGGAAGACGGCGTTATTACATTTAAAAAAGCAGGCACGGTTACGGTGACCGCATCTCCCGAATTTGAACTTTTCTTATCAAAAATAGTTGACTATATCACAGACGCAGGCGACAGCGGAGCCGATTACGTGGCATCCTGGCTCATAGACGTGCTCGGAATCGACGTTTCGCAGTCCACGGTTTCAACTGCGCTGACTTACATAGTCAAGCTCGGGCTTAAGCTTGCAGGTGTGAGCAAATATGTTTCTGCCGTTACAACAGGCAACAAAGTGCTCAAATTCCTTTCAAATGCGCTGATGAAAGCTTCCACAAACGACAAGATAACGTTTACAGTCGTTGACTCTCTGCCTCTTGAAAGCTTTGACATAAGCTGTTCGGACAGCTACACAGAAGGCGACAGAGAGCAGCTTTATATAACGGACATCACGCCCGGCGGCGCTCTCACAGGCGAAACTCACTGGAGCATCAGCGACGCTTCCGCCGCTTCGGTTTCACAAGACGGATACCTTAAAATCCTCGATGCAGGCGCAGCCGGAGCCTCAAAAGAAGTGAGTGTTACTGCCGAAATAAACGGCATCAGCATTTCAAAATCATTTACGATAAACAGTTCGTCAGACGGAGCTTCCGCAATAGACGTTGAAGGACCGACTCATATTTTCCCCGGCGAACAGGGCTCGTTCACAGCCACAGTTCATCCTGCAAGAGCTGATCAGTCGGTAATGTGGGGAGTCAAATCTGGAAACGGCAATATTATTTTCGCTTCATCCGGCTCGCCCGTGAGCAATAATTACCTGAGTGTTGACTCGTCGGGTACAGTCACGGGTATTTCTCTGGGCAAAACGTCAATCTTTGTAAAAGCTTCAAACGGACTGACGGAAGAGGTGCCTGTCAGCATCGGAGCCGCAGTTGAATCTATTACTCTTGAAGAAGCTCCTGCCGTAACGTATCAGGTACCCGTATACAACACATACAATGAAACGGTAAAACAGCTTCACGCTTCTCTTACACCTGAACAGGTAGCTGACCCGACAATCATCTGGACTCTTAAAGACGCCGATAATCTTACTCTGACGCAGGACGGCAAGGTAAGCCCGAAAGAAAACAAGGCGGCTTACGGTACCGTAACCGCTACAACTGCTGACGGCGGATTCTCTCAGAGCGTTCAGGTAACGTTTGCAAACTTCCCGGTTACAGGCATTACTCTTTCTGCTGATTCGCTGAATATGAAAGCCGGTCATTCAACGCAGCTCAAAGCAACGGTTGAGCCGACAGGCACTCTGACCGGGGCGAGCATAAAATCCGTATCCTGGGACTCTTCTGACACAAACGTTGCCGCCGTTGCCGAGGACGGCACGGTTTATGCTATTGACAAAGGCACGGCTACGATCACCTGCACCTCAACCGACGGGCTTAAAACAGCTCAATGCGTTGTTACGGTTGAAACGGACAAAGATAATCTTCGCCAGATGATAGCGCTGGCAGACGAGCTTGACCTTGATTCAATCGCCGCAAAGCCTGAGGATATTGAGGAATTCATCACCGCTCTTGCCCAGGCAAAAGCGGTTGAAGACAATGACGATGTATATCAGATAAGCGTTGATACAGCTTTTGAAAGACTGTCTTCCGCCTATGAAAAATTAAAAGATATCGTCTCCCCTCAAAGCGTTATGATAACAAGAGACGGCGAAGACGCCGGAGATTATACGCGCCAAACGGTGAAGCTTCTTGAAGATTACAGAAATTCGTCAATTCAGCTCGGCTGTGTGATTGCTCCCGATGATGCGCTTGTAAGTAGCGTAACGTGGTCTTCATCAAACGAAAAGGTCTACGTTTCGCAGGACGGATACGTTTATCCGACAGAAAACAAAGCTCAGTACGCAGAAATCACCGTTACAGTATCTGATTACAGAGGACTTGAAATAACGGACAGCATATATGTTTGCTTTGTCTACAAAGAGGTCACCGGTATCAGCTTCGAATCCGACACGATAGAAGGCACAGCAAGAGAAACGGGAAAAGTCAAATACACAATAGAGCCAAAAGGAATTGCAGGAGCAAATGCCGCAAGCATTCAGGATCTTATGTGGAGTTCAAGCGATGAAAGCGTTGTAACGGTTGATTCTGACGGTACGCTTCACTATATCGCAGTCGGCACGGCAACAGTTACCGCCGTTTCCTACGACGGCGGAGCAAGCGCTCAGTGTACTGTAAACGTTGTGCTCAATAAAAACAAACTGCTTGAAAAAATCAACGAAGCGGGCGCAATAGAAAAATCGCTTTACACATACGACTCATATCAGGTGATGAAAGATTCGCTCGTTCACGCTCTTGAAATTTATAACAGCACGGACACAAACCAGCTTGAAATCGACGAAGCGACAGCCGAGCTTTCATCGGCAATAAAAGCGCTCGTTTCAATAAGGGCAATCGGGAGCGTTACGATACTTATTAACGGTTCCCCTGCCGGAGAGTATTATACTCAGACGGTAACAGGCAGCTATACGGATTCATTTATCGACCTTGACTACCGTTTAAGCCCGACCGATACAACGATGGGATCAGTTACGTTTATTTCGTCTTCTTCATCTGTTTCGGTAGACTCTGACGGAATATGCAGACCGGTAAACGATTCTGCGTGCAGCGCAGAGATCACGATGATAGCAAATGACTACAACGGCAATATGGCATCTGATACTATCAATGTTGCATTTGCCAAAAATCCTGCCGTCTCGGTTGAAATCGAGCCGTATGCTTACACCGCATCCGGAACAGGAGAAATATCAAAGCAGTTCAGCGCAGAAGTTTTAGGCGCTGACGGTCAGCCCGCTTCATTACAGCTTGTTCGCTGGGAAACAGACAGTCCGATTCTTTCGGTCGATTCAAACGGTCTTGTAAGATTCCTGGACAGCGGTACGGGATATATCAGAGTTTACACTTATGACGGCAATTTAACTGACGAATGCAAAATAATCGTCAAAGGCGATAAAACAGCTCTCATTGCCGCAATAAACAGAGTGAACGACGCTCAGATTGAGCCTTCTGACTTTACATACGCTTCTTACTCTGTATTTGCCGGAGCTTATGATACCGCAAGAACGGTAAAGAACGAAGACAGATTTACTCAATCGGAAATTGACGCGGCAACGGAAAATCTGCTGAACGCATTCAATGCGCTTGAAGCCCTTCACGGAATTGACGAACTGCAGATTACTCTCAACAACTCAGCCGCTCCGGATTATAATTCAGTAAAGGTTGCCCTTACAAGCTCTTACAAAAAAGCGAGCATTTCATTCGGTTATTCTGTTTCGCCTGCAAACGCAGAATACAGAAGCGTTTCATGGTCAAGTTCAGACGGGTCTGTTTCGGTAAACGAAAACGGTACCGCTTCACCGAGCGGCAACAGCGCATGCTATGCGATAATCACAGTAACGGTAACAGATTACTACGGCAGAGAATACAAGGACTCTGTTTATGTATCGTTTGCGAACTACCCTGTTACGAGCGTTTCGCTTGATTCAAATGAGCTTGCCATGACTCCCGGAGAAACACGACAGCTCACCTGCTCAATAGAGCCTAAAGGCAGAATAGGAATAGGCGCAGCATCAATCAAAGACGTTATATGGGTAAGCGATAACGAAAGTGTCGTTACGGTTGCAGACGGCGCGGTAACGGCAGTTGACAGCGGAGTAGCAAACGTTTCCTGCATCACCGTTGACGGCGGCAAAACAGCAGTCTGCACAGTCAGGGTAACCGCCGACAAATCCGCGCTGTATAATCTTATCGGCACGTCAATGCTGATAAAGAGTACCGATTATACTCAGGAAAGCTACGCAGAATTGCAGTCAGCGATTGCTGACGCTCAGAGCGTATATGATGAAACTTACGCAACTCTTGCGCAGATTGAAGAAGCAAAGCAGCAGCTTACAGCCGCTGTTGATGCGCTCAAACTTCGTTCGGCAGACTATTCCGCAGTATATTCGGCAATAGACAGAGTAAACGAACTCCTTCCCGCAAAATACACGGCTGAGAGCTTCGCTGCTGTCACAGATGCCGTAAATGCGGTCGACTATACGCTTGATTTCACGCACCAGGCGGAAGTTGACGCTATGGCGGCTGATATCGAATCGGCGATTGCGGCGCTTGTATTAAAAGAGACGTCAAAACTTGTCGCAAAAGAAAACAGCGGAGTTTATATAGACTATGAAAACAAATTAGTTTCGGGTATCAATCCGGGTACAAAAGACGTTCTCGCTCTTTTAACCGCAACGCAGAACGGTTTCGTAACGTTTGAAGAAACATCTCTCGGAGCAGGAACCGGCAGTAAAATATATCTGTTTGATTCAGCCGGTGAAAGAGTTGACGTTTATGAACTCGTAATATTCGGCGACGTTGACGGCGACGGCTGGTACGACGGCAGAGACGCATTCATCGTTTCCTGCATAGCGGATAAAGTAATAAGCGAAGAAAAAGCAGGTAAAGCAAAGATGTTTGCTTCCGACGCAAACAGAGACGGCACTGTTGACATTGAAGACGCCGAGCTTTTGCAGAGAGCAGGTGTTCTTCTTTCAGAGATCGATCAGAATACCGACCCTGAAATACTTATGGAAACGCAGAGCTTTAATGAATATCTGAGTCTTATTGATCAGTCAACCGATGCAGGAGATTCAGAATCCTTAGCTGATAATACAGATATATCTTCTCTGCTTGATTTCATCAGCAGTTTCGTTTTGAAAATTATTAATTATATCAAGCAGATACTTGCAATTTACAGATAACTTTTTTCGCAGACCTGAATTTCGGGTCTGCGATTTTTTAACGGGATCTTTCAGGAAAAATTTTACAAATTTTGTTTTATTTGTTGTATTTATCAGGCGAATAGGTTATAATATATATAATTGTATATAAAGGGGTAATTTTGTGAAACTGTCAGAAATTATGAAAGGCACAGCTTACAGCGGCCTGATAAGTGATGACGTTGAAATTACAGATATAATTTATGATTCAAGAAAAGCTTATGAAGGTACGGTTTTTGTCTGCCTTTCAGGGCTGAAGCTTGACGGACATAAGTTTGCTCAGAGCGCTTATGACAACGGAGCAAGAGTTTTTATTGCCGAAAAAGAGCTGACTCTTCCCGAAGACGCTCAGGTTCTGATTGTTGAAAATTCAAGGAAAGCGCTCGGAACAATGTCTGCTTCCTTTTTCTCTCACCCTGCCCAAAAGCTGAAAATTATCGGCATCACGGGCACTAAGGGCAAGACAACTACGGCTCACCTCGTTCAGAAAATTCTGAATGAAACAGGTATCCCCTGCGGAATAATCGGAACTGTGGGCGCGGAATTCAACGGTGAAAAACTGCCGACGGAAAACACGACGCCCGAATCGTATGAACTCAACAAGCTTTTTAGGCTGATGCTTGACAAGGGCTGCAAAGCAGTAGCGCTTGAGGTTTCCTCTCTGGGACTCAAGCACGGCAGAGTTGACGGAATCCGCTTTACGGCAGGAGTATTCACAAACCTATCTCCCGACCATATCGGTCCGCTTGAGCATGAGGATATGAGCGAATACGCATACTGGAAGTCTGTCCTTTTTGAGCGCTGTGACAATGCAGTTATGAATTTTGACGACGAAGCGCACACGATTATGAGCAAGAACTGCGCAAGCAGGATAATTTCCTACGGTGTGGATTCGTCATACGATATTTACGCTAAAAATATTGAGGCTGTCCGCAACGAAGATATGATGGGCATTACTTTTGACTGCTTCGCTTTCGGCAAGCTTTACAGAATTTCCGCTCCGATTCCCGGCACATTTAACGTCTACAATATACTTGCCGCTCTCGGAGCCGCCGCCTGTGCCGGATGCAGCCTTGAAAATGCCGCAGAAGCTCTTAAAAACATAAAAATCAGCGGCAGAGCGGAAATTGTCGAAACCGACGCACCGTTTGAAGTTATAATCGACTATGCTCATAACGGACTCAGTTTAAAAAGCATAATTGAAACGCTGTATAAATACAAACAAGGAAGAATAATCTGCGTTTTCGGCTCCGTCGGCGGAAGAACAAAAGAACGCCGTCGTGAAATGGGTCTTGTTGCCGGAAGTATGTGCGATATGTGCGTACTGACTGCCGACAATCCCGACTTTGAAGATCCTATGAGCGTTATTGACGATATTGCCGAAGCAGTAATAGAAGCCGGCGGAAAATACTATGCCGAGCCAGACAGGAAAAAAGCGATAGAATATGCGCTCTCGATAGCCGAAAAAGGCGACCTTATTCTTCTCGCAGGCAAGGGCCACGAAAATTATCAGCTCGTCAACGGTCAGAAAGTTCCGTTTTCAGAGACCGAGTGCATCAACGAATATATGAGGAGTAAAAGCAATAATGATTGAATTCAGGGAAGAACAAAACCTTAATGAATATGATATGACAGCTTTATAAACGAACGCAAAGGCTCTTTCATTCAATGCTCACGCTGGCCAGAAATCAAAACAGCCTGGAAACCGTACTTTTTCAGCGGATTCAGAGGTTCCGAAAGAGTGCTTGCCTGCCTTGTACTTGAAAGGAAGCTTTCTCTTTGCGGCAGGATATGGTATATCCCCGACGGTCCTGTTACTGACTACGGCGATGAGGAAATTATAAAAGAGTTCACCGAATTTATGTGTGCTCAGCTCAAAAAGCATTCGATTACGGCTCTTATCACCGACCCGCATATTCCGCTGAGGATCAATAATGAACTCACTCAGGAAGGACTCGGCGTTCACAATACTCTTATCGCTTGCGGTTATGAACTCAATCACGACGCCGCAAGATACATCTATAAAGCTCCTATCCAGTATATGATAAACCTGAAAAAAGAAAACGGCGAAATGTTCACCGCCAAAGAGCTTCTCAAAAAGTGTGAAAAAGGTGTTCGCTACTCGGTCAGGATCGGCGAGAACAGAGGTCTCGTCAGCCGCAGAGTATCTATTGAAGAGGTTGAAAAAGAACCGGAACTGCTCGAAGATTTTGCCGAGGTTATGCGCACAACGTCGGAGCGTGACAGCTTCATTGAGAAGAAACCCGAATATATAAAAAAAATGATGAGCGTCTTCAGCGACTGCATGGATCTTACGCTCGTATATTACGATAAAAACGCCGACAAGAAATTTGAAGACGAGCGTCAGGCTCAGTATAAAAAGAATCTTGAAAAGCTTGAAACTTCAAACAAAGAAAGTATAATCAACAGACTTAAAAATGAGAATGATACGATTCTTCAGCAATCGTCAAACTATAAAATAAGGCTTGAAAAAGCGGCTGAATTTTCAGATAAAGACAGATTCGTTGTCGCAGGCGGACTGACAATACGCTACGGCGGCGTTGCAAGCTGTCTTTTCGGAGGAAGCATTAACGTACTCAGAAACGAAACAAGACCAAGTCACTTTGTAAATTATTTAAGGCTTTGTCAGAGTCTTGAAGCAGAATGCGATTATCACGACCTCGGGTATGTGCTCGTTGACAATCTCAATATTCCGTCAGATAAAACCGTTCCGCTTGGCGAGCTTACTCCGAAGCCGAATTTTGAAGGCATCAATTCATTCAAAGCAAGCCTCGGCGCCGACCTTTATGAATTTGTCGGCGAATATGTTTTAATAAACGACGCTATCCGATATTCGGTTTATGATAAACTTATACCGATGGCAAAGAAATGCAAGGTTGCCGTTCTAAAAACGCTGAGAAAAGCCAAAGGCGGCAAATAAGGAGGATATAATAATGAGCGAAAAAGGCAAAGGTTTTGAATTTGACGATGAGCTTCTTTCAAACCTTGAAAAACTCAAGCAGAAATATTCGGCGTATGAAGATCTTGATATGGATATTCAAACCAATCCGAAAGAAGCGCCGGAATCGGTCGAATATAAAGTTCAGCTTTCAGAAAATGAACGACCTGATGAGATGGCAAACGCAGAATATAAGATAAAACAAAAACGTGCCGAACAAAAGAAAGATGAGGTTCAGGGATACGATTTTTCTGTTCCTGTTGATAAGTCAGAACCAGAAGAAGAGACGGAATTTGCTTTCTCAGATGATTTTAATTTGGCTTCAGAAGCCGAGGATAACGCTGATTTTTACTCCTTGTCGAATGATTCCGATGAGGCTGAAACATATGAATCGGCTGAATCAAATTCTGATGAGCTGCCTGTTTATGATGAGTATTATGACGATAATGATTCTTTTTTTCAGGCAGAGCAGGAAGAAATGACTGATATTTATTCATATTCTCAGGAAGCAGATGTTCCGGAATATGACGAATCGTCATACGAAGAATATTCTGACGATACTTCCGATACATCAATTGACCCTTTTTACTCAAACGAACCTGAATATATTGAAACAGAGATACCTGCAAAAGAATACAATAACTATGTCGAGGATGATGACGACGATGATTTTGCCGAACTTGACGACGAAGACGATCTGATGGTTATAGGCGGCGGAGCAAAACCCGCAGATGCTCCTGCTGACAAAGTCAGACAAAAAGAGAAGAAAGCTAAGCAGCCGAAAAAGAAAGCTGCGAAGTCAAGTAAAAAACTTTCACAGAAAACGCTTAAAATCATAATCGGAATCGCCATTCCCATCGTTATCTGGCTGACTATGTTTATAACAGATATGATACTTGTCAATCGTTGGTGTTCACCGTTTTTCTGCATTGAAACGACACGCTATGAAAACGGCGGAAGAAATTATATGGGGCTTTTCTACAAAGTGCAGTTTAAAGTTGACAGCAACGGCGAAGCTTCAGGCGAAATTATTCCCTGGGGAGTCAAAGGCATCAACGATTAAAATAATAAATTGCAAAAACATTCTTATGAGCGGCCTTCCATAAAGAAGGTCGCTCAATGAAATCAATCCTTGCAGATTAGTGAAATATGCCTGCGACTTATGCAGGTTTATTTTATTTGCATATCGAGCAAAGCGAGATATTTCATTACGAATAATGTGATATAATGACACAGACAAATCGGAATTTGAAGGAGTATCACTATGTGGTTTTTATTAGCGCTTGGTTCGGCAATCTTTGCCGCACTGACATCAATATTGGCAAAGATAGGAATTG
>CADAMY010000079.1 GCA_902789095.1 Oscillospiraceae bacterium
CACTCCCGAAGGCGAAGAGCTTTATTTTACAGACACTCTTACCCGTCTCGCCGTTGAAGGCAGACTTCTCGCTCAGGACTTTGACGGAATCCGTTACGATATGGGCAACAAGCTCGGCATAATGAAAGCCAACTGCGAAATTGCTCTGCAGCATCCCGAAATCGGCGAAGATTTCAAAGCATATCTCAAAGAGCTTGTAAATGGTTTATAATTTAACAACAACATAAAAAATCGGAGGGTAAAAGCTCCGATTTTTTTATGTCTTATTTTTTTCGGTTTTTAAGTCCCGCTATTGTTAGAAAAACCGCCGCCGCAATACAAACTATGAGAACGGTAAGATAAATATTTCCGTTAGTATAATTGCGCCAGTCCGAAAAATCAACTGCGTAATCGCCGCCGGGCTCATACCCGAAAATATTGCTGATTACTCTCTGCATAAAATAAAGGATAACGCCGAAAGATAAAACGTCAGCAGCCGCACGGAAAAATTTGTTTTTCAGAGCAATCTGCATAATCGACACAACAGCAAACGGAATAAAAGAATACGCTGCCGCAAGCAGGGCTTTTTTTAATTCAAAATCACTGTGAAAAGAGCATATAATTACTAAAAGAACAACGCAGAGAAAATCGCCTGCAAAGTAAATGAGCAGACTGAATTTTCTTCGTCTTTCCGGCAGATATTTTTTAATGAAAAACGGTGAAAAAACAGCCGCATATCCGAGCAGTATTCCAAAAGCTGCAACAGGCGTTTTTACCGATTCATTATTTAACCCTGCAATAAAAATAAGAAGCACGACAGAGAAGTACGTTGATCCCGCAAAGACTTCAAGCTTAAATTTTTCAGTAAAACGTGTGAACGTAGGTACAAACGAAAACGCCGTGAGCAAAGAAAAGAAAACCGTAAGCGAAAAAGAAATTTTTCTGTTCACGGCAAGATCGACTATAACGCATATCACAAGCGCCAGCGAATATGCCGCCGTGAATCCCCAAAAGAAAGTTTCGCTGATTTTTCTGTAAAGTCCCGCTTCGTGTTTCATACGTCTGTATTGAGTATCTGTCGCTCCTGAAATCAGCTCTTTTTCGGAAACATCAAGGGCTTTGCATAAATCGGGTATTAAGGTAATATCGGGATAGCTTTTGCCCATTTCCCATTTTGAAACTGCAGATTCGCTGAGATAAAGTATCTCGGCGAGCTCTTTCTGTGTCAGATTTTTTTCAAGTCTTTTTTCTTTGATGAACGAGCCGAAAGTGTTTTTGCTGATCATCTCCGTCACCTCCTTCTGTGTCAGATTTTTTTCAAGTCTTTTTTCTTTGATGAACGAGCCGAAAGTGTTTTTGCTGATCATCTCCGTCACCTCCGCATCAATGTTACCATATATTTCTTTTTTTGTCACGGGATTGTCAGTCGAGTCTTGATTTTTCGGATATTTCCCGTCTGTTCAGCCCTTATTTTTTTTCAAATCAAAGCAGCAAATCCTTCAAATCTTCTTTTTGCGATGTTGACATTTATGGAATAATTGTGTATAATAAAATTGTATTTTTATAAGGTGGTGATGCAGATGCGTTTTATCAAAAGATTCGCTTCTCTGCTTCTTGTTTTAATTCTTACGTCTTCATTCACCGTTTACGCTGTAAACAGAAAAGAGGTCCCTCTTGTTACACCTCCGAAAAAAACAACATTTTACGAAGGAAAAGACTGGGGATTCAACGGATCTGAAATAGTTGAATATTCAAACTTTGATCTTGAAGGCGCTTCGGTTAATTATAACGGCAATATAATCAAATACGCTTTCTTCCCATGGGGAGCAAATATGTACGCTACGCCTGTTTCAGGCAAATGGGTCGTAGGGAAAAATTCGGTTGACATTCACGTTGACGATATTGATTCTTTCAACGGCGACGTTTATGCTGTCGGTCAAATCACTCTTGCCGCGGTCAAAAGCGTTGAAATCACCAAATATCCCAGGAATATGACGCTTGTTGAAGGTGTAAACTGGCACTATGACAAGCTCGGCTATATTATACCGGACAATATTGATCTTACCGGTCTTACGATCAAAATTAATTATACGGATTCAACGAGCGAAACGCTCAGCTATTCAAGCGTAACAAAAGACCTGATCGGCTGTCAGATTCCGTCTTCAACGGACAGAATAGTCCCCGGCGAAAACAGATACCTGATCACTTATTTCAGCAAATCCGCTGATATTTATTTCAACTTTGAAACTGAGCAGATTTCCAGAGCCGTAGTCGACACGGCGCCCTCGCTTAAGGACTATCACTACAAAACAAACTGGAAATATGAAAACTCTCAGATTTCGCCGCAGATCGACCTCAGCGGTCTTAAAGTCACAGCCGTTTACAACAGCGGCAAAAAAGAAACAGTAAGCTACAATAACTCTCCCGGCCGTTTTTCGATAAAACCTTCGCAGAAATATTACAGCGGCCAGTCAAGATGCATGGTTCTTCTTGACAATAAATATGAATTCAACATCTATATCAATATATACAGATACGGCGACGTTGATATGGACAGTTTTGTAAATGCGTCAGACGCACTTCTTGTTCTCAGATATGCCGTTTCACTGACGGACTTTGACAGCAATCAGAAGATTTACGGCGATGTAAATAAAGACTCAAAGATAAACTCTTCCGACGCGCTTTATATTCTCAACTACAGTGTAGGCTCTATGACAGCGTTTTCCGCTGAATAAATATTACGGGAGGAATAATAATGAAAATTTTAAAGAAAGTCCTGTGCGTTTTTCTTGCGGCAGTAATTTTATGCTCCGTTTCAGGTATGTTTGCCACTGCGGCTGAAACATTGCCCCAAAACGCATCATATATCGCAGGTGACGCAACAGGCGACGGAATCATCAACTCAAGCGATGCGCTCGCAGTAATCAACCACGTTACAAAAGCCGTACCGATCACAGACGTTGTACGCCGCACGGCAGGCGACGTAACAGGCGATGACAAGCTCACTTCGTCAGACGCTCTTATGATTCTAAATTTCAAAGTCGGCAACATTGAATCAAAAGACTTTGTAAGAAAGAACTTCAACGTTCAGCAGGTTGCTAACCTTTATTATGATCCTTACACAGGTCACGTTGTTGATGAAAAAGGCGCAGGCGTTGTAGGCTACGGCTACGATGCAAAAAGCGGCGTTTTCTATGCAACAGGCGAAGGCTGGCAGCGTGAAGTAGGCTACACGGAAGCGTATGACCGCGCGGCTGTTCTTGCCGCAATGCCGCTTGACACGATCAGAATTAAATTCAACTACGGCGGCAAGCAGTGGATGGTTCAGCTTTGGAAAGGTTTTTACGGATTCCTTTTCTCCGGCTGTGAGATCGGATTCTACAACCGTCCCGACTCCACAAGCGACGACTTGAAAACCTACAACATTGTAAAGCCCGATTTCTATCAGGATATTACTGTAAAATTCAACTATCTTCTTCACAGCTTTACAAGAAGCGACCATGCCTGGTGGCTCACCGGATTTACTCCGACAGCCAACATCTCTGCTCTTCAGGCTCCGCTTTCCATTCCGCTTATGAGAATGGAAACCACAATCAAATTCAACGATGCAGGTCTTTACAATGCATTTATCCAGGGATTGAAAGACGTTGACCATATATTCGCCAACTATACAGGCAATACCAGAGCTTTCAAATTTATTGACGGCAAGAATATGAGGGAACTCGGAAACAAAACGGTGACTTTCAACTGGCAATAATTTAAGATATATTAAGCCCGGGAGTTCGGCTCTCGGGCTTGCTTTTTAAAGGAAGTTTTTATGGATAATCTTACAATAAGAAAAGCTGAGCTTGCTGACGCCCGGCAGATAACGGAAATTTACTCATACTATGTCGCTCAGACGGCGATATCATTTGACTATGAAATGCCTGACGAGACCGCTTTCAGAAAAAAGATGGAGGATATAATGCGAAAATATCCGTTTTTGCTGGCATCCTGCGGCGATGAAGTTCTCGGCTTTGCATACGCTTCGGATTTCATCAGCAGAAAAGCTTACGAAAGATGCGCCGAGCTGACCGTTTACCTGAGAAACGGATACCAGAGAAAAGGAATCGGCAGAAAGCTTTACTCCGAGCTTGAGCGTATCCTCGGCGAAATGGGATTTACAAATCTTTACGCCTGCATAGCCGTGCCTGTTGACGAGCCTGATTCGCGCGTCACGTCAAACAGCATAGATTTTCACGAACATATGGGATTCAGGACTGTCGGCACATTTTATAAATGCGGCTATAAATTCGGGAACTGGTACAATATGGTCTGGGCGGAAAAAATTATAGCCCCTCATTCTGATGATCCCCAGGAACTTAAAGAAATCGGCAGTATCCGTTACTGACAGGCAGTTTTTACGGGTATTGCTTTTATTGATAAAATTTGATATAATTTAATAAACGCATACCAAATCTATTCCGTTGCGGAGGTTAATTATGAAAATAAAAGAACTTATTTCTATTGTAGACGGCGAAATAGTCTACGGCGAAGATTTTGTGGAAAACGATGTATTCAGCGCCTGCGGCAGCGATATGATGAGCGACGTGCTGGCTTTTGTAAAGGAACAGGCCGTTATGCTTACCGGTCTTGTAAACCCTCAGGTTGTACGCACGGCTGAAATGATGGATATGAAATGTATAGTTTTTGTAAGAGGCAAACGCCCTGATCTGAGTATGATCAACCTTGCAGAGGAAAGGGATATTGTGCTCGTTTGCACCAACCTTGAAATGTTTACCGCATGCGGAAAGCTCTATGAAAACGGTCTGAGAGGAGCAAGCGGCAAATAATGGAACCAATCAGAATGAAATACGAGGTCAGAAGCGACGATTTTTCCGTTGCGGGCGAAGCATCGGGCAAAATAAAACGCACCCTTAAAGACCTCGGTCTCGACGCTTCCGTTGTTCGCAACGTAGCCATAGCCGTATATGAGGGCGAAATAAACATGGTTATCCACGCAAACGGCGGATACATTGAAGTAGAAATAAATCCCGACAAGATCAAAATCGTGCTCAAGGATTCAGGCCCCGGCATTCCGGACGTTGAAAAGGCAATGCAGGCAGGCTTTTCAACAGCGCCCGAAAACATCAGAGCTCTGGGGTTCGGAGCAGGTATGGGTCTGCCGAATATCAAGAAATATTCTGACGAAATGTATATAGACACAGAATTGGGAGTAGGTACTACCATCACTTTGGGATTCAATATATGATTTCCGAAAGGAGGATTTCCTTTGGACAAAAACATATTCCATTCCGTAAGAATGGACGAAGATAAATGCCTCGGCTGTATGAACTGCATCAAGCATTGTCCTACGGAGGCTATACGTGTTCGTGACGGTAAAGCAAATATCATCAAGGAAAAATGTATTGACTGCGGAAAGTGCATTGAGGTCTGCCCTCATCATGCAAAATATGCCGAAAGAGAGCGGCTCCAGAAAATTATTGATTTCAAATACACCGTTGCTCTGCCTGCGCCGTCGCTTTACGGACAGTTTAAAAATCTTGAAGACGCCAACTATGTGCTTGCAGGTCTTATCAAAATGGGTTTTGACTCAGTTTTTGAAGTTTCCTGCGCAGCGGAAATAGTTTCACAGATAACAAGAGAAAAAATCAAAAACAATAAAACGGGCAAGCCTATCATATCCTCTGCCTGTCCTGCCGTATGCAGACTGATTTCGGTTTCTTACCCGTCGCTTCTGCCTCAGCTTCTTGATATGAATGCGCCGATGGAAATTGCGGCGGCTATGGCAAGACGTGAGGCTATTGAAAAAACAGGCCTGAAATCCGAAGATATAGGGATTTTCTTTATAACTCCGTGCCCTGCAAAAGTTACTGCCATCAAAAATCCTATGACTCTTCGCGAGCCGATAATTGACGGCGCCGTTGCCATAAGCGATATTTATCCCGTGCTTGTTCAGCAGATGAGCCGCCTTGCAAAAGACGGCAAAGAAATTGAAGACCTTCAGCGTTCCGGCAAAATCGGCGTAAGCTGGGCGGCAAGCGGAGGAGAAAGCGCCGCTTTGTTCCACGATAATTATCTCGCCGCCGACGGCATTGAAAACGTTAAAGAAATTTTATCTGAAATAGAGAACGAACAGCTCAACGGTCTTGATTTTATTGAGCTGAACGCCTGCACCTGCGGCTGTGTCGGCGGTGCTCTGACTGCGGAAAATCCGTTTATAGCCAAAAGAAGACTTCAGATTCTGCGAAAATATCTGCCTGTTTCGGGCGAACATTATACAAAAGAGCAGGAAGAGGCGGACAAAGACTTCCTCTACTGGCAGAAACAGCCGGAAGCCAACAACATCATGCGCCTTGCCGATAACTTAAAGGACGCTATGCGCATAATGGGCGAAATAAACGAGCTTGAAGCTAAGCTTCCTCAGCTTGACTGCGGCACCTGCGGAGCTCCGTCATGCAAATCGCTGGCGGAGGATATTGTAAGAGGATTCGCCGACATTCACGACTGTATGTTCTGCACGAGAAATGAGTACGCTCAGTCTCAGGAGCCGGGAGCAAGCCTGCTTCGTGAGATACTGCCTGCTCCGTTCAGAACACGTAAGGAGAATAAAAATGCTGACAGTAAAAAATCTGATTGAAAAAGGCAATATGACCGTTCTGGTCGATGGTGACGAGCCGGAAAGAGAAATAACCGGCTGTTACTGCGGCGACCTTTTAAGCTGGGTCATGTCCCGCGCGCAAAGCGGCGACGCATGGCTTACCGTTATGGGCAACGTAAACGCAATAGGCGTTGCGGCTCTTGCCGACACGGCGTGCATCATACTCACGGAAAACGCCGCTTTTGACGAAAACGCCAATCTCAGAGCGCAGCAGAACGGAATCACTGTATTGCAGACAGAAAAGAACACATACGAAACCGCTGTTTTGATAAACAGCTTATTGAACGGCTGATTATGTTTTTCAGATACGATTTTCACAACCATTCCTGTCTTTCCCCCTGCGGAGACAATGATATGACGCCCTATAATTTTGTCAACCTGGCAAAGATTATAGGGCTTGACGCTGTTGCGCTGACCGACCACAACACCTGCCTGAACTGCCCTGCGGCAATAAAAGCAGGCGAAGAAGCGGGAATAATGGTTATACCGGGCATGGAGCTTTGCACGTCTGAAGAAGTTCACGTTGTATGTCTGTTTCCCGACGTTGAAAAAGCTCTCGCCTTTTCTGACTATGTAAGAAAAACGATGCCGCCCGTAAAAAACCGTGAAGAAATTTTCGGCGAACAGCTTATTATGAACGAGACCGATAAGATTATCGGCAAAGAGGATCTGCTGCTTACAACTGCATCCGGGATAGGTCTTTATCAGGTCGTGCCGCTCGTGAGCGAATACGGCGGATGTGCTTTTCCCGCACATATCAACAGAAGCTCATACAGCGTTATTGCAAACCTCGGCGGAATAAGCCTTGATATGGGATTCAACACGGCTGAGCTGACGCCTGACGCAGATATAAATGAATTTTATGAAAAATACCCGGATCTTAAAAAGATGAAGATTCTTTACAACAGCGACGCACATTATCTTGACAAGATGAATATGAATCCGAAGCATCTTGAGGTTGATAGTTTTGACATTCAGACAATAATTGACACGATAAAACACGGCGGATAACGCTTTATTTGTCACGATGAGCAAAAAGATAAAAAAACTTTAAAAAATATTAAAAATTTTTAAAAAAAGTGTTGACAAGCAATGCTTTTGGTGGTATATTAGATAAGCATTTTGAAACGCCGATGCGTTTTAAAGAGTTGGTGCTTACGACGATGAGGGTCCACCCGTTCCCATCCCGAACACGGTAGTTAAGCTCATTAGTGCCGAAAATACTTGGCGGGCAGCCGCCCGGGAAAATAGGAAGGCGCCAACATAACGAATTCAGTCGTCCAATAGGGCGGCTGTTTTCTTTTGCGCAAAAAGCCCCTGCTTTGCCGAAACAAAGCAGGGGTTCTGTTTATTAATACCAGATCCAGCCGAAAAGAACAACTATTATTATAATCTGAATGAATGTGTGCTTAACGGTAACCGTGCAGGTATCGGTTACTGTGTTTCCGTATTCGTCAGTCACGGTTACTTTTATTTCTGCGTCAGTCCTGCAAGCTGAGCCGTGCCAATAATCAATATTACCGCCATTAAAATTGCCAATGTCCGTTTGATTCTTTTCATTTCTTCTACCTCCGTAAAATAAAAAATGCGCAGCCGAAGCCACGCACAAAAATGCAGCTCCAACTGTCGCCAAACAAAAATTTACATAAAATCGCAAAGATAGCATGCAAAACTGAGCCTGCATTTTTATCATTTTACAGAATTATTGTCAATGCTTTTATTTGTCGGAAAGTGTCAATTTCTGTATGTGAATACTATTCACGCATTGTTATAACGGCGTTTTTTATTATCGCACCAGCCGGGTAGGGTAAGGATGAAGACGGAAAACTGCATTTATTTCCTGAACATCGAAAAGCATGCAAAAAGCAGATATCCCGCACCAAACGGAATATCTGCTGATTAAATATTTGATTGTACTTTTCACTTTGCGTTTACGGTGAACTGAATGCTGCCGTCTGTTTTTTCCTTACCGAATCTGGCAATGACGGAATAAACTTCCGTCGGTCTGTAAACTTTGAGCGAAACAGTCCATATCTCGGTGAATTCCGATTTCTCGATTGATTTTACCGCCGCATTGTCGGGAGTGTACGTTATCGTACTGCCTCGGCTGTTGACGAAACAAAGCTTTGAGGCGTCTTTTCCGACCTTTACTTTTACGTCGACCGTGCCGTCGTTCTGATTTGCCGCCGAAGCGGAATATACTTTATTTGGGGATTCTGTTTTTATCGAATCCTGATCAAAGTAATAAACATTTCTGTCTCCGAGATCTTGTTCCATCATACGGTAGCTCTTTACTACCCAGCTTCCGTCTGCCGTCTGAGCGCTGATATAGCCTTTTTTGCCGCTTTGTTCAAACAACTGAAAAGCCAGAATTCCGCCGGGCAGATCCCACACCTCTTTGCCGTATGACACCGGATTGATTATTGGGGCGTAATCACCTGGATATTCCTCGTATGTCAAATCTTCTCTGGTCAGAGTATAATACTTATCGCTTTCGTAAATATTGCCGCCGACAAGTTTTTTTGTTCCCTCGTTTACCGTAACGTAATATCTGTCATCTGATTCATAATCGCTGTGAGACTCGAAACGAAGCGCAATATCCGGCGGTATTACTACGGCTTCATTCAGCGTGAACGCCGCTGTTTCATTGCTCCAGCCTTTGTTGTATTTTGCGTATACCGTGTAGTCCTCGGTCGGTTTATATATTTTTACCTTTATCCGCCACGTTTCGGTATGCGAAGTATTATCCGCTTTTATGCTCTCGATTTTACTGCTGTCACGGGTGTATGTGATTGTAGAGCCGGCAGAATTTTGAAGCATTATTTTCAGCGGAGAGCCGCCGGCAATTACATTTACATAAGCATAAGACCCGACCGCTCCGGTCGATTCGACTTTGGCGGAATATACTTTACTTTCAAACAGCTTCAATTCGTTAATCGTGAACTGAATATCGTCGCCTGTTACCCACGTT
>CADAMY010000080.1 GCA_902789095.1 Oscillospiraceae bacterium
GCTTTCGGTCTGTTTTCTTTTTCGGGATTTGGCAGTACAAGGACTTGCGGTTTCAACCGTTCTGTTTTGTAAAACCCCTTCCATATATAGTTGTAAATCGCGGTTTTTTCAAGAAAATCTTTTGAATTTTAAGGGTAATTTTAAATTGTTAACAAATTGTTTACATTTACAGTTAATCACAGCAGCCGTGCCGCCGAAACAACTGCAAAATTTTACTGAACGCATGAAGCGTAGACTACAACCGCTTGCTTTAAATATTCATCATAGTGTGTAGGGGCTGACGACCCCGGCAGCCCGTAAAAAACGTCAAATCTCGACGGGTCGCCAAGGTTGTCGACCCCTACATTCGCTCGATTTAAATATTCGTGAAATCATGTTGTGGATTACGCCCTCGGCATTCCGTTAAAAAAATAAACGAAATTTTATATCTTCGGTCGTAGGGCACGGATACATCCGTGCCGGCGAAACAACTGCAAAATTTTACTGAACGCATGTAGCGTAGACTACATTCGCTCGATTTAAATATTCATCATAGTGTGTAGGGGCTGACGACCCCGGCAGCCCGAAAAATACATCAAATCTCGACGGGTCGCCAAGGTTGTCGACCCATACATTCGCTCTTTTTAAATATTTGTGAAATCATTATGCTCTTTCCGCACGAAAACCCGTTCAAATGTTAACAATTTGTAAACTTTTTTGAAAACACCCGATTTTTCCGAAGATTTCTTTGACAAAAGTGCGATTTGGGACTATGGGTGAAAGGAGGTATTTCATGAATACCGATAGCGGGCATATACTGCTCCACAGAAAAATATTGAAATGGGAATGGTTTACTGACCAATCCACCTGCAAGCTTTTTATTTACTGTATCCTTCGCGCTAACTGGCAGAAAGCAAGATTTCGGGGTACGGAAATTGAGCGGGGCGAGTTTATAACGTCGCTTGAAACGTTAAAAAATGAACTTGGTTTGTCTGTGAGAAATATCAGAACAGCGCTTGACCATCTTAAAAATACCGGCGAAATATCAGAAAAAGTTTTCAAAAACTTCCGCATTATCAGGGTAAATAATTATGATAAATATCAGCAGTTTCAAAGTTCAGATGAACCCGATGTCATCAGTATTTCAGACTCGACAGATAATACTGACATTGAAGTGACAAACGACCGACAAACGGGTGACAAACAAGTGACAAACGACCGACAAACGGGTGACAAACAAGTGACAAACGACCGACAAACAGGTGACAAACAAGTGACAAACGACCGACAAACAGGTGACAAACAAGTGACAACAGATAATATAAATAATAATAATAATAAAAATAATAATAATAATAAAAATAATAATTATTATATTACTCAGATAGTTGATTATCTGAATAAATGCGCAGGTACTTCTTTCAGCTCGGATACCGGCGATACCGCTTCTTTAATCACCGCAAGGCTCGGTGAAGGGTATACGCTCTCTGATTTCAGGCGTGTTATTGATAAAAAATGCGCCGAATGGCTCGGGGATAACAGAATGAGAGCGTTTTTAAGACCGTCAACTCTATTCGGCTCGAAGTTTGAAAATTATTTAAACTCTGCGGCTGTCGTTACCGACCGTTCGTCTCCGTCAGCTTATAACGGCTATGACGACACTTCAAAATTCTGTAAAAAATACGGGGAGAATCAGGATTTTGGAGAATAAAACTGTATTTGAAAAAAGAGACGCCGTCTGCAAGGAATGCGGCTGCATCATCAGCGAAACTTTTATTCCGTTCATCAATAAGTGGGTCACGGATAAATGCGAATGTCAAAAACTCAAAGAGCGGCAAGAGCGGGCGATAACCGAAACGAATAAAAGACTGTTTACTATCAGGGATTATAAACGCCAAAGCGGTATTGAGCCGAGATACAAAACCGCTTCTTTTGATAATTTTATCCCTGCGGAGCAAACCAAAAAAGCGCTCAGAACGGCTCGGCTGTATGCCGAAAAATTCACCGAAGCCGAAAAGAACGGCACGGGTCTTATCTTCACCGGCAACACGGGCAGCGGAAAAACGCACCTTGCCTGCGCTATTGCAAATACGCTGCTTGAAAACGGCATTCAGGTGAAATTCATAACTTACAGCTATCTTTTGCAGACTATAAACTCGGCGAACGATTACGGCGTTACGGAAGGCGAAACTATAAGATCGCTGCAGAAAGCAAGACTCCTGATTATTGACGACATCGCCGCCCAGAACGCCTCTGAAAAAGGAAGATCCGTAATGTTTTCGATTCTTGACAAGAGAATCAACAACTTAAAGCCGACAATTTTTACTTCAAACGTCACCTCTCTCGAAGAGCTTAAAACGAGATTCAACGAGCAGATTTACGACAGGATAAAAGGGAGCTGCTATAAAATCGAGCTGCTTTGTGAATCGCACCGCAATCTTTAGAATTTTATTACAGAACTGTTAATTTTCGGCTTTTGTCTTGACATTTCGTGAAAAAGGATTATACTAATATTTAGCACTCAAACCAAAAGAGTGCTAAAATTACAGATTACGGGCAAAACCGAGAAAAGAGAGATATAAATGAGAAAAAAACAGTTTAAAGCAGAATCCAAAAAGCTGCTCGACATGATGATCAACTCGATCTACACTCATAAGGAGATTTTCCTGCGTGAGCTTATTTCCAACGCCAGCGACGCTATCGACAAGCGCTATTACCGCTCTTTGCAGACCGACACGGAAGGTCTTGCAAGAGACGATTACAAAATCCTGATTTCTGTCGATAAGGACGCGCGCCTTCTCACGATCGAAGACAACGGCTGCGGAATGACTGAGCAGGAGCTTGAAACCAACCTCGGCACTATCGCAAAAAGCGGCTCGCTTGATTTCAAGACGGATAACGACACGAAAACTGACGTTGAGATCATCGGTCAGTTCGGCGTAGGATTTTATTCTGCGTTTATGGTAAGCGACGAAGTTACAGTTAAAACGAGAACAGCCGAGAGCGAACAGGGCTTTGAATGGGTATCAAACGGCGCTGACGGCTATACAGTTGCTGAATGTGATAAAGAGAGCGTCGGTACTGTTATCACTCTTCACATCAAAGAGGACACCGAGGAAGAGAGCTATTCCGAATTTTTACAGCAGTACAGAATCGAATCCCTCGTTAAAAAATATTCCGATTATATCCGCTACCCGATAATTATGGACGTTGAAACGAGGAAGCTCAAAGAGGGCACGGAGGACGAATATGAGAGCGTCATAGAGCCGAAACAGCTCAACAGCATGGTGCCTCTTTGGAGAAAGAACAAAAACGAGATAACCGACGAAGAGTACAAGGATTTCTACATGGATAAATTCCATGACTACACCGCTCCTTTACATATCATTCACTCAAAAACAGAAGGTCAGGTAAGCTACGACGCTTTGATTTTCATTCCCGAAAAAGCTCCGTGGGATTATTATACAAAGGACTTTGAAAAGGGACTTCAGCTTTATTCAAACGGCGTTATGATAATGGAAAAATGCGCCGACCTGCTGCCCGATTATTTCAGCTTTGTAAAGGGACTCGTTGACAGCGCTGATTTATCCCTCAACATTTCAAGAGAAGTCCTTCAGCACGATTATCAGTTAAAGCTCATAGCTAAGAATATCGAGAAAAAGATAAAATCCGAGCTTTCAAAGATGCTTAAAACCGACAGAGACAAATACGTTAAATTCTTTGAAGCTTTCGGCTCTCAGATTAAGCTCGGAGTTTACGCTGATTTCGGCAGACACGCCGACGAATTAAAAGACCTGCTCATGTTCTATTCTTCAAGCGAAAAGAAGCTTGTAACGCTTAGTGAATACGTCGGGAGAATGAAAGAGGAGCAGACCTCGATCATGTACGCCTGCGGCGAAACGAGAGATAAAATTGATATGCTTCCCCAGGTCGACGCCTGCAAAGAAAGGGGATACGAAGTCCTTTATCTTACGGAAGGCATTGATGAATTTGCAATAAAGATGCTTCGCACTTACGCTGAGAAGGATTTTGTAAACGTCTGCGCCGACAACGTTGACCTCGGAACCGACGAAGAAAAAGAGTCGATAAAGCAGGAAAACGAATCTTCAAAAGATATGCTTGATTATATGAAGCTCGCTCTTTCGGGAGCTGTTGAGAGCGTAAGATTCACCAACAAGCTCAAGAATCACCCCGTATGCTTAACGAGCGAAGGCGAAGTCAGCGTTGAGATGGAAAAGGTGCTCAATTCTATACCGAATGAAGAAAAGGTGCACGCTCATATAATTCTTGAAATCAACTCCGACCACCCGGTAGCCGCTAAGCTTAAAGAGCTTTATGAAAATGATAAAGACAAGCTCACCGACTACACGAAGATTCTTTATTCCGCCGCAAGACTTATCGGCGGTATGACGGTTGAAAATCCGACCGAGCTTTCAAATCTTATTTGCTCACTTATGATTTAAAAAAATGGATGTGTTGAGATGCAGAAAGAAAGAAAAATTTGTTTCCCCGAAAGCGGTAAATTAAAAATAATGCAGGTCAGCGACCCGCAGGATATGCACATCGTCAGAAGCGCAATGACTAAAATGCTTGATAAGGTCTATGACGATGAAAAGCCCGACCTCGTAGTTTTTACGGGCGATAATATCCTGGGCAATCACATCAACGATTATATCGTCGGCAAGAGAACTCATAAAAGCCGAAAGCTCACGGAGCGCCGCATCAAAAAGGCTCTTGATTATATCTTGAAGCCGCTTGACAAGCGAAAAATCCCTTACTGTATGCTTTACGGCAATCATGACGATATGAACGTTCTGACTAAGCAGGAGCAGGCGGAATATTATAAAGCGCACGAATATTTCTTCGGGCTTAATTCCGACGATCCGAGCGTTGAATGCGACACCTACAACGTGCCGATCTATGATTCAAAGGGCGAAAAGGTGATTTATAATCTTTATCTGCTCGATTCCGCAGGTCATCCCGAAAACGGCGAAGACTATTCCGGCATTAAAAAAGAGACTGTCGACTGGTACATCAAAAAGAGCAATGAATTAAAAGAAAATAACGGCGGCGAGCCTGTCCCTTCGCTGATGTTCCAGCATATTCCGGTCAAAGAGACGGTAAAGCTCTTTACCGAGTGCGAAAAAGACGATCCTTTGGCTCTCAGGGCTAACGAGGAAGGCACAAAATTTGTAAAGCTTGACAAAGAAAAGGCTGAAGGCTTTGCGTTTGAATATCCTGCCGTGTGCGATTTCAACGACGGCGAGCTTGAAGCCATCAGGCAGCAGAACGACGTCTGCGCCCTTGTTTTCGGCCACGATCATATGAATTCGTTCACCGCCGAGCTTGACGGAGTAAACATCGTGCAGACCTCAGCCGCTTCTTTTCGATGCTACGGCAACACTGTCACAAGAAGCGTCAGGATATTTGAAATCGACGAAAACAACACCTCGCAGTTTTTAACGAGAACGGTCGGCTACTTCGACCTTTTCGGCAAGGGATTTATCCCCGTGATGCGCTACATAATGAGCGCCGACGAAAAGGAAAAGACCAGAAATATCATATGGATCCTGCTTGCCGTTTTCGGCGTGGCTTTCGTAGTCTACATTCTCGGCTCATTCCACTTTTTAGGTATGTAAATTTGATCCGGATTCCGTCACGGTTTCCGGATTTTTTTGTAAAAATAAATGCGATTTCCCGTCTTCGGTCGTAGGGGCTGACGACCTCGGCAGCCCGTAAAAAACGTCAAATCTCGACGGGTCGCCAAGGTTGTCGACCCCAACAATCGCTCGATTTAAATACTCATGAAATCATGTTGTGGTCGACGACCTCGGCGACCATTTAAATAAAATAAATGCAAATTTCCGTCTTCGGTCGTAGGGAATGCCGCCCTCGGCATTCCGAAGCCGTGAATTATATCAAATTCCCATTGAACGCTGAGGCAGCGTTCCCTACATTCGCTCGTTTTAAATATTCATCATAGTGTGTAGGGGCTGACGACCCCGGCAGCCCGTAAAAAACGTCAAATTTCAAGGGTCGCCAAGGTTGTCGGCCCCTACAATCGCTCGTTTTAAATATTCATCAAATCCCGTAGCGTCGGGCAAAGCGCCCGACGTTATTTTCTGCGTAATCTTTTTCGGTCGGGTGTGGAAACCCGACCCTACAACTGCTTGCTTTAATTATTCGTGAAATCCCGTCATATTTTAAAAATCCCCCGAATATAATTATCTTGAAATAAATTTGAAAAGGTGATTATATGGCTTTGGAATATACTGCTGAAAACATCGGCATCATCAATGACGTTTATTCGGGTTACGCCGAGCAGAACGTTGACGCGGACGTAACTCTGCCCGACTACTGCCCGGACATACTCAGAGTTCTCAAATGCACCGTTGAGCCGAATATCATTTCGTCAAAAATATCGGGCGACAGAATTAATATTGACGGCAACGCTCTTGTGCGAATACTTTATTGTGACGAGAGCGGAAACATCTGTTCATACGAGCAAAGCTATCCTTACTCAAAATACGCCGAAACAGGCGGGGATAAAACAGGCGTTCTTTTCTGCGGCGCTTGTGTTCAGTACGCTAACTGCAGGGCTGTCAATAAAAGGCGGCTTGAAATCCATTCGATGCTGCATCTCTCTTTCAATATATGTGAGGTCAGCCGCAAGGACTTTATTGATGATATCACAACCCCCGGCGTTGAAACTAAAACTATTGAGCTGAGCTTTTCAGATATTGCCGCCTGCGAATCAAAGCAGTTCCCGATAAATGAAACGGTTCAGATTCCCGATGATCTTCTTCCGGTTCAGCGGCTCATTTCGGCTCAGGCTGTTCCGATAATTGCCGAAAGTAAAGTGATTCAGGGCAAATGCCTTTTAAAAGGCGAAATAATCGTCAATATGGTCTACTGCGCCGATGATAATTTCGGCGAATGCGCAGTTTTTCAGGGCTCGATTCCTTTTAATCAGGTGATTGAGGTATCCGGACTGGGCGAAAACTGCGTATGCTGTACCGTGCCCGAAATCAAAAGCGCTGAATTCAATGTGCGGAACGATTCCCGAAACCTGCCGAGATTCGTTGACGTGAGCCTGGTTGTATCTGTTAATGTTAAAGCTTACTGCGAAAAAACAGCTCAGTTCATCACCGACGCATATTCTACGTCCGGCGCGCTTGAAGAGAATTACGATAATATTTCGCTTTATTCCTCGCTTGAGAGCATTAACGATACTTTTGTTTGCAGAAACACGTTCGATTTTTCGGCTCTTTCGCCTGAGAAAATTTGCGCCGTATGGTTTGATGACGTTAAAGTCAAAAAAGATTTTTCTTCAGGCAAAATCAATTTCAGCGGCACGGCTCGAGCGAATATAATTCTCACGGATTCAGACTCAAAGCCCGTATTCTGCGAAAGGGAGTTTGAATTTGAATATTCAAGAACGTCCGCTGCGGCGGAAAATCCGGCTCTTACTCAGTCGGTCGTGATAACAGGCTGCACTTTTTCGCCTCTTTCGGATTCTTCAAGCGAAATTAAAGCCGAATTCAGCATAAGCGCCGACATATTCTCCCGAAAGAACGTTAAAGCGCTCAGCGGAGCCGACCTCTTGTCTTCCGATTCGCCGTGCGGCAGAAGTCCGTCTATAATCGTTTATTTCTGCGAGGGTGACGAGAATGTTTGGGATATTGCGAGGAATTATTCGACTACGACTGAACTTATCAAAAAAGAAAATAATCTCACGTCCGACACCGTCTCTTCAAAAGGAGCGCTGCTCATTCCCGTTATTTAACCGTTAATTTACAACAATTCCACAAATTGTAAAAATAAAAGTCAAAGTTTGTTAATATTCGGGTGCTATTATATATACAGAAATCAAAAGCGAGGTGGCTCCCATGAAAAGATAGATAATGCAGACTAAGTTTGCGTATGACTTTAAAACTTAAATATTCTTTAACATACAATTTTTTTCATTTTCCTTTCCTCTTATATAAACGGCGATAGGCTGGCGCTTGTCGCCGTGTTTCTATTTTAATTTTAACAAAAGATTTAGCCCTCAGAGTGTTGACAATCACTTGCTTTCGGGTTATAATAATAAAAAACTTTTAAAGCGATCCGGAGAGATCGGCAAGGTTTTCATCAGGGCGCAGTCTGCGCTTATAGCTTTTAGTTTGTGAACCTTGTACGTCAGGGTTCTTTTTTAATAGGAGGATATGATGGATTTTATCTTGAAAAACGCATTTGTCTTTACCGAAGGCTCTTTTAAAAAGCTCGACATTGCCGTTCTTCAAGGCGGAATTGCCCGCATAGGTGCCTGCATTGATGACAAAAATGTAAAGGTATATGACTTTACAGGTAAATATATTTTCCCCGGTTTTACGGATGTTCATGTGCATTTCCGTGAGCCGGGTTTTTCTTATAAAGAAACTATCCGTTCAGGCTCTCTCGCAGCGGCAAAATCAGGATACTGCACGGTCTGCACGATGCCGAATCTTGACCCCGTGCCGGACAGCAGAGAAAGCCTCAACAAACAGCTTGAAATAATCCGCCGCGACGCTGTTGTCAACGTCGTGCCTTACGGCTCCGTCACAGTCGGCGAAAAAGGCGAAAAGCTCTCTGATATGGCTGATATTGCCGATAAAGTCTGCGCTTTTTCCGACGACGGCAGGGGAGTCCAGAGTGAAGAAATGATGCTCGAAGCTATGAAAACGGCGAAGAGTCTTAATAAAATCATCGCCGCTCACTGTGAGGATAATTCGCTGCTTTTCGGCGGATATATCCACAAGGGCGCTTATGCCGCAGAGCATAATCACAAAGGTATCTGCTCAGAGAGCGAGTGGAAGCCGATTCAAAGAGACGTCCGATTGTCAAAGAAAACGGGCTGCGCTTATCACGTCTGCCATATTTCGACTTTTCAGAGCGTTGAAATCATCCGTCAGGCTAAAAAAGACGGTGTTGACGTAACGTGCGAAACGGCTCCGCATTATTTAACTCTTTGTCAGGACGATTTAATAGAAGACGGCAGGTTTAAAATGAATCCGCCGCTCAGAAACAAGGAAGACAGGCAGGCTTTGATAGACGGCATAATCGACGGCACGATTGATATGATAGCAACCGACCATGCGCCGCACAGTCGGGAAGAAAAGTCAAAAGGGCTTGAAAAGAGCGCTATGGGCATCGTAGGTCTTGAAACGGCTTTTCCTGTTTTATATACCGAACTTGTTAAAAAAGGCGTAATTACCTTAGAAAAACTGATCGAATTGATGAGCGTCAATCCAGGCAGGCGGTTCGGCTTTGACCATACGATAAAAGAGGGGAATAAAGCGAATCTTTGCGTTTATGACCTTGAAAACGAATATATTATAGACCCCGAAACCTTTGCTTCAATGGGCAGGAGCACGCCTTTTGAGGGCAAAAGCGTTTTCGGCAGATGTCTTATGACAGTATGTGATTCTCAGATAGTTTGGAGAGATTCTGAATGAAACAGACGATATTTACAGTCGGCGAAAATAAACTGATTGCAAAAAATACATTTTATAT
>CADAMY010000081.1 GCA_902789095.1 Oscillospiraceae bacterium
ATCTTTTTTCACTCAAACTTCAGAAAAAACCTTTTTAAGGAGAGATTTGATGCCAAAAGTAACCTTTGATACTGATATTTGCAAGGGCTGCGGACTTTGCGTTACAGCCTGCCCTAAGCATATTATCCGAATCGCAAAAGAAAAAATAAATAAAAAGGGGCATTCTCCTGCGGAAATAACGGAGCAGGACAAATGTATTGCATGCGCATTCTGCGCAACGATGTGCCCTGACTGCGTTATAACGGTAGAGAAGTGAGGTGTGAATAATGGCAGATAAAGTATTGATGAAGGGTAACGAAGCTATTGCCGAAGCTGCAATAAGAGCCGGCTGTCTGCATTATTTCGGTTATCCTATTACACCTCAGACCGAGGTAGCCGCTTATATGGCTAAAAGAATGCCCAAAATCGGCGGTACGTTCCTCCAGGCAGAAAGTGAAATTTCCGCTATAAATATGGTTTACGGCGTATCAAGCGCAGGTAAAAGGGTTATGACTTCTTCCTCAAGCCCCGGAGTATCTTTAAAACAGGAAGGTATTTCTTATCTTGCAGGATCTGACCTGCCTGCTCTTATTGTCAATGTTCAGAGAGGCGGTCCCGGACTCGGCGGAATCCAGCCTTCACAGTCTGACTATTTCCAGGCAACAAAAGGCGGCGGACACGGCGACTATCATCTTATCGTTCTTACTCCCGCTTCAGTTCAGGAAATGGCTGACCTTACTCAGCTTGCATTTGACCTTGCTGATAAATACCGTATGCCTGCGATGCTTCTTGCAGACGGTACAATGGGTCAGATGATGGAGCCTGTTGAACTTCCGGAACCCGGAACTGTTAAGCAGGTTGAAAAGCCTTGGGCTGTCACCGGTACAAAAATGGAGCGTGAACACAATATCGTTAATTCTCTCTATCTTGTACCTGAAGAGCTTGAAAAAACAAATATCGAAAGATATGAAAGATATAAAATTATTGAAGAAAATGAAGCTCGCTGGGAAGAGTATATGATGGATGACGCCGAATACTGCGTTGTAGCGTTCGGCATTGCCGCAAGAGTTTCCAAGAATGCCGTTGTTGCCGCTCGTAAAGAGGGTATTAAGGTCGGTATGATAAGACCTATCACAATCTGGCCGTTCCCGAAGAAGCCTATTGCAAAAGCTGCAGATCAGGTTAAGGCTTTCATCAGCGTTGAGCTTTCAATGGGTCAGATGATCGAGGACATCCGTCTTGCTGCTGACTGCAAAAAGCCGGTTGATCTCTGCAACCGTGTCGGCGGCATGATTCCTTCGCCTGAACAGGTTCTTGAATCTATTAAAAAAGCAGCAGGAGGTAATAAATAATGATTGTTTTTCAAAAACCGAAAAGTTTAACTGATGCGCAGCTTCATTATTGCCCCGGCTGTACTCATGGTATAATTCACAGACTTGTAGCACAGGCTATTGATGACCTCGGTATTGAGGGCAAAACTGTTGGTGTTGCACCGGTAGGATGCGCTGTTATGGCATATAATTATTTTGCCTGCGATATGGTTGAGGCTGCTCACGGACGAGCTCCCGCTGTTGCAACGGGACTCAAAAGAGCAATGCCCGAAAACGTAATTTTTACATATCAGGGCGACGGCGACCTTGCTTCGATCGGTATGGCAGAAACTGTTCATGCTGCTACAAGAAATGAAAACATTACCGTTATATTTGTTAACAACGCAATTTACGGTATGACTGGCGGTCAGATGGCTCCAACTTCTTTACCCGGTCAGGTTACTCAGACCTCTCCTTACGGACGTGATGTAAATACGGCTGGTTATCCGATTAAAGTATGTGAAATGCTTTCAACTCTTGACGGACCTGAATATATTGCACGTGTTGCCGTTAATAATGTTAAGAACGTCAAAAACGCTCAGAAAGTTATTAAAAAAGCTTTTGAAAATCAGATAATCAATAAGGGTTTCTCTCTTGTTGAAGTTGTTTCTTCCTGCCCGACAAACTGGGGCCTTACACCCGATAAGGCTCTTGAATGGGTTGAAGAAAAAATGATTCCTTATTATCCTCTCGGAATTTATAAGGACAGAAGCGCAAAGGAGGGCGAATGATATGACAACTCAGTTGTTAATCGCCGGATTCGGCGGTCAGGGCGTATTGTTTGCCGGTAAATTCATTGCTTATAACGGTCTTCTTGAGGGCAGACAGTTAAGCTGGCTCCCGTCATACGGACCGGAAATGAGAGGCGGTACGGCTAACTGCAGCGTTATTTTAAGTGACGAGCCGGTCGGATCTCCTATCGTTTCAAATCCCGACGTTCTCATAGCAATGAATCTTCCTTCACTTGATAAATATGAGGATGCAGTTGTACCGGGCGGTATGATTTTTGTTGACTCAACTCTTATTGAGCGCAAGGTTAAGCGTGATGACGTTAAAGTATTTTATGTTCCGTCAACACGCCTTGCAAATGAAATCGGACTTCCAACTCTTGCCAATATGATTATGGTAGGCAAGTTTATTAAAGAGAGCGGAGCAGTATCCAAAGATAACGTTGAGGCGGCTCTTAAAAAGGTTGTTTCTGCAAGACATGCAGATCTGTTTGACGCTAACTTCAAGGCAATCGACACAGGATATAATTTCGCAGAATAACAGTATTTCGGCAGTGACATTAGTTACTGCCGATTTTTAAATTATATCTTTTAGTAAAAAATCTGTAAATTCAAATAAATAAGGTGATTTTAACTTTATAATATAAATAATCAGCAGTTCGGCGTAACCGGTTCAAGGAATATTTCTAATAGCCGTATCACACAAACTGCTGATAATACTAATATATCAGATTAACTTGAAATTGTCAAGCAAGAAATATAAAGTAACGGCGACGTGATTCCTCTGTCCGAACGCTTCAACAGCGAAAAGGCGGATATAAGATATTCACCGAGGGACGATTATAAATCTCTGCCGGCAGATATTGACGATTTTACTGAAGATGAGTATAATAATTTTGGCTGGGCAAGAGTAAATAATGTACTGAGCAGGGTCGAAAAAAGGACACTTGACAGTGCACATATGGCAATAGAACGAGAGTTTGAAGTCCGGCACCCGGTAACTAAATACGGCGAACACGTTATTTTACTCGGCGACAACAAGGATTATAGTAAACTTGTTTATGTAAAAGGAAACTTTGATGAACAGGTCATCACCAAAATTTACGAAGGTGACAGTTTTGTATTAAAGGAGATTGAGGAACTTGAAGGATTACGATTACGAAGCACAATTGACCACATTGAAAAACTTATTAGACTTGGGTATATCGAAGAACACAGGGTTAGAGATTTTCCATCATATACTGAACACAAGAGATCAAAGAGGCAAAGACATAAACAAGGACGTTCAGAAGATTCTGCAAACAACACCGGACGAAAAAGAAGCACTGGAGAAAATTTTGAAACTATAAACAAAAAATCTAACCTTGATTATAATCAAATATTTTACGAGCGCAACAGTTTTATATTAAAGGAGATTGAGGAACTAGAAGGATTACGATTACGAAGCACATGACAATGTATTGACGACTATGTGGAATTTGGGTATATCAAAGAACACAGGATTAGAGATTATCCATCATATACTGAACACAAGAGATCAAAGAGGCAAGGATATAAACAAGGACGTTCAGAAAATTCTGCAGACAACACCGGACGAAAAAGAAGCACTGGAGAAAATTCTGAAACTGTAACATAGCATAACATCTGTTATAAATATAAACAAAGCCCTGAAACCGTTGGAAAATAAGCATTTTTTGCTGTATATCAACAATTTCAGGGCTTTAATAATATGGTGGAGATGGCGGTAATCGAAACCGCGTCCGAAAATCCCTCTTCAGTGCTTTCTACGAGCGTAGACATTCTTTTAAGATTCCCCCTTCGGCACGCCGGATGTCAGGCTTGCCGCATCGGTAGCTTTTAAGCCGTGACGGAATACAAAGCTACTCTTCCGTTCACGTTCACCGCTGATCGACGCCCTTTACCGAGCCGCGGTACTCACGGCAAGGACGAGCTGCTTTAAGCAGCTAATGCAACTTGATTGTTGTCGTTTAATTTTAAAATTGCGGATTTTATGGCGGTCCCGCACCGCCGCTCGCTTACAAGGCTTCAGAATCCCCGTCGAAATCCTTTCATCCCCATAAAATTTATCTGTTTTTTATTGCTCTTTCTATATTTCTTGCAGCATCTTTTCTTGCAGCAGTTTCACGTTTATCATAAAGTTTTTTACCTTTACATAAACCGACTTTCATTTTTGCTCTGCCTTTCACAAAATAAACGGAAAGGGGAATGAGAGCCAAGCCTTCCTGCTTAACTGTGCCGTAGAGTCTGCTGATTTCTTTTTTATGCATCAGCAGTCGTTTTACTCTGAGCGGATCACGGTTAAAAATGTTTCCCTGTTCATAAGGGCTGATGTGCATATTATTGGCAAAAATCTCGCCGTTGACTATATTGCACCATGAATCTTTTAAATTAAGCTTGCCTTGACGGATGGATTTAACTTCTGTTCCGAAAAGTTCAATACCTGCCTCATACTCTTCAAGCACGAAATAATCGTGATATGCTTTTTTGTTCTGAGCAACAGGCTGAATATCGTTTGCCATATTATCACGACCTCCATTGCTTAGTTAATAGTATTGTTATTTTCTTGAGTTATTATTCCTTGACTGACGGTATTTTTTGGCAAAATCTTTAGCGCCTTTACCTGTTGAAGCTTTTGTTTTTGCTGCCTTTGATTTTTCAGCTTCTTTTTGACGAAGCTCCGGATTTTCCTTATAAAAAATCATTGCTCCGCCAATAACCTGGACAACTTGAGAATCGGTTTTTTCAGCTATTTCTTCCGCTATGTTTCTCGGAGTATCAGGCGCTGATTCAAGCAGAACTTTAAGTTTTATAAGTTCATGAGCTCTAAGCGCGTCTGCCGTTTGAGTGATAAGAGCATCAGAAACTCCGCCTTTTCCAACCTGAAAAAGAGGTTCGAGTGTATTTGCCTGACCTCTTAACTCAGCTCTGCGTTTACTTGTCATTTTTTCTGTCATATTTCTTTCTCCAATGCATCGGCAAGTTTTCTAAGAGCGTTGCCTCTGTGACTGATTTTATCTTTTTCCTCTGATGTGAATTCGCCGAATGAACGCTCACCAACCATAAAAACGGGATCGTAACCGAATCCGCCGTTACCGTGACGCTCAAATGCTATTATTCCTTCGCATTCGCCTCTGACCTGAATTTTTCTGCCGTCAGGGAATACGCACGTTGCGCAGCATACAAATCTTGCTGTTCGTTTTTCATTCGGGACACCTTCAAGCTCTTTGAGCAGCTTGTCAATATTCTTTTCATCGTTTCCGTGTTCACCAGAGTATCTTGCGGAATAAACTCCCGGAGCACCGTCAAGATAATCAACAGCAAGCCCTGAATCGTCAGCAATGCAGGGAAGGCCGGATTCATCACATCCGCTCTGAGCTTTAAGCAGCGAATTTTCTTCAAATGTCGTTCCTGTCTCTTCAACGTCAGTAAGCTCGATTCCAAGATCAGTATCTGTTACTATTTCTATTCCGAGCGGCAGCAGGATACGTTCAAGCTCCGCTTTCTTTTTTTTGTTGTGAGTGGCAATAAGAATTTTCATTATTCAGCCGTTTCCTCTTCTTTGTTTTGTTCCTTTTCTTTCAGCGCCTGTTCAGCAGCGGCAGTCTCAGCAGCAAGATCTTCTTCTGTTATGCCGTCAAGTACGCTCTTCGTTGTGAAGAAATCGTCTTTTTCTTCGCCTTCTTCGTGAACTACTTCATTGTCAAACAGTCCGCTTGCGAACGCTTCCGGGTTAAAAGGCTGAAGATCGTCTATCTGTTCGCCGACGCCGACAAATTTAACCGGAACTTTTAGGTCATTTTTGATAGCGAGTACTACGCCGCCTTTTGCAGTTCCGTCAAGTTTAGTCAGAACAATTCCTGTGATTTCAGCTACGTTTTTAAAGTCCCTTGCCTGATTAACGGCATTCTGACCGGTTGTTGCGTCTAGCACTAACAGACTTTCACGGTCGTTGTAGGGGAGTTCTCTGTCAATGATTTTATAAATCTTGGCAAGTTCGTCCATAAGATACTTTTTATTATGAAGTCTGCCTGCCGTATCGCATATGATTATATCGCAGTCACGCGCTTTACCAGCCTGAATCGTGTCGTAAACAACGGCGGCGGGGTCAGCGCCTTCTTTATGCTTTACAATGTCAACACCTGCTCGGTTTGCCCATTCTTCAAGCTGTTCAATAGCGGCAGCGCGGAAAGTATCTGCAGCGCCGAGTATTACTTTCTTACCCTGAGCCTTATACATAGCCGCCATTTTACCGATTGTGGTTGTTTTGCCGACTCCGTTTACGCCGATGACCAGAACGATTGACGGCAGCGTTATAAGACCCATATCTTCGCCGCCCTGAAGCATTTCAGCAACAATCTCTTTAATAGCGGTTTTGACCTGATCCGGCCGTCTGAGGCTATGTCTTGCAACGTAGTCGCGAAGCTGCTCGCATAATTCATGAGCGGTGTTCATACCTACATCGCCCATTATCAATATTTCTTCAAGGTCATCGTAAAGCTCGTCGTCTATCTCATTTTTGCCGTGAAGCATTGTGTCAATAGCTCCTGACATGCTGTTTCTAGTTTTACGAAGTCCTTTGTTGAATTTTTCAAAAAGACCCATTTTTTCCTCCGGATTATCTTTCAGTTATATTTTTTATGATATTTTTAACTTTTTCTTTAACGTCAGATCTTGTTTTAAGCTTATCTTCAAACTGATTAAGGCTGTAAAGAATAGTCGTATGATTTCTTCCGCCGAATTCTTTGCCGATAGCATTGGTAGACATTGAAGTAAGCTCACGGACAATATAAATTGCCATCTGACGGATTTCGACCGTTGCGGCGTCCTGTTTTTTGGAAATGATATCCTCAGCATCGATACCGTAAGTTCTTGCAACTTCCTGAACGATTTTTTCAACAGTAATAGCTTTCGGCTGATTGTCAACGATAATATCTTTTATAGCTGCCTGAGCCGTAGTAATGCTGACGGGCATTCCCTGCATGGTAACATAAGCCTGCATTTTTTTAACAGCGCCTTCAAGCTGACGGATATTGTCTTTAAGTCTCTGAGCTATATATTCAACTACTTCATCAGGCATTTTAAGATCAAGATTTTCGGCTTTGCGCTTAATAATAGCCATTCTCGTTTCAAGATCGGGCGGCTGAATGTCGGCAATAAGACCCCATTCAAATCGGTTGCGCAGTCTGTCGTCAAGAGTTGCAATTTCTTTGGGAGGAAGGTCAGAAGTAAGCACGATCTGATTTCCTTCGTTTGTAAGCGCATTGAACGTATGGAAAAATTCCTCCTGCGTAGAAACCTTGCCTGCAATGAACTGGATATCGTCTATGAGAAGAACGTCTGCATTTCTGTATTTGTTATGAAAATCGATCATGTTGTTAGGGGCATGAGCGATATAATGAACAAGCTCGCTTGTAAAATCTTCACCACGGGTATAGATAATGTTCATGTCAGGATTGTTGCGTTTGATTTCATGACATATAGCGTTAAGAAGGTGCGTCTTACCAAGCCCTGAGTTACCATAGATAAACAGGGGATTGTATGAACCGCCGGGATTCGTTGCAACAGCAAGCGCAGCCGCATGAGCAAACTTATTGGATGAGCCGACAACAAAAGTGTCAAACGTGTCCTTGTTTGCTTTATCGTCTTCGTCGTTTGAAGTAATTTCTGCAGAAGGATAGTTTACAGAATCAATTATTTCTATTTCTACTTCAAATCCTAAAATGTTAAAGGATGCCTGTCTGAGTTTGTCAATAAAGCGTGTTTCAACTATTTTCTTTTTGAATCCGGAAACAGCTAAAACAAGCTTCTCATTGTCAAAGCTGATAAATTCAATATCCTTAAACCAGATATTGTAAATCGGCTCCGAAACAAGTGAGCGGCATTCATCTTTAATCATTTCCCATAACTCATTGAATGAGTTCATTTTAACATTACTCCTAACATATTACATAAATGCAGACATAAAAACTGATGTTATAAAATTATAACACAAATTATTCAGCATTTCAATATAATTTATGCTGAATTTTATAGCTAAAGTTTATTTAAAATAGTTGAAAATAAAAAATAACAATGTTATAATATAAAAAGCATATTTTGCCAAGGAGTTGAAATAATGTCAGAAAATCAGAAAAAAAGCGTTCCTTCAACCGAAGGAATGGAAGCCCATATTGACACATGGCGCGGACTTATTAAGAATAAACAGAGAGGTATTTTTGCCTTTGATGAGCTTGCTGAAATTAAGCTCAAAACCCTTAAAAAGAGGATTTATACCGACTTTGAAAATACAGAGCCGTGGAAAATGCGCGAATGTATTTATAAAGATATCGGTGATTACGAATATTTATATGACGGATGGAAAGAGATTTCCGTCGGCGGCTACTGGGGCGGCAACGGCATCAGCTCTTTCTTTAAAAATAAGATTGTTATTCCTGAAAAGTTTGCCGGTAAGAAAGTTACTCTTTATGTTTACTTCGGCGGCGATTCGCTTGTAAGCGTCAACGGAGTTCCTTTCCAGGGCCTTGACCCGTTCCGTAATGCCGTTGTACTTACCGACTGCGCAAAAGCAGGCGAAGTATTTGATATTGATATTGAGTCTTATTTTGTATGGCATTCAAACGAAAGTGAACTCAAAAAGCTCGAATGCTCGTTTATTGCCACGACTGATGACGAGATAAACGAGATTTACTGGGATGTTAAAGCGGTTTACAATGCTCTTTTCATGCCCGGTATGGGTAATGATTATGCTACTCTTATCCGTGAATCTCTTAAAGAAGCTTTTTGCTATGTTGACTTTGATGAGCCTGATTTTGACACTTTCAAGCAGAAGCTTCGTATGTGCAAAAAGGTGCTTTACGACAGAGTTTACAATAATCCCAACTATAAATGTATGGGCAGACTTGACCTCATAGGCAATTCTCACCTTGATATGGTTTATATGTGGGCTTATAAAGAGTTTGTCCGTAAAGTCGGCAGAACTCACGCTACGATGCTTCGTCTTATGGAACAGTATCCTGATTTCATCTTTTCACAGAGCCAGGCAGGT
>CADAMY010000082.1 GCA_902789095.1 Oscillospiraceae bacterium
GATTGATCTTTGCTTCTTTATCGTAATCCCACGGCCACGGCAATTCCTCAGGGCACCAGTGACCGCCCTTTAGAACGAGGTTGGGAGTCATAAAGAATGCATTGCCCCTTGCGCTTTCCCACTCAAGAGGAGTGAAAAGGTCGCCTTTCGTCATATTCTGTGAAAGGAGCTTGCCGCCTCTGAATTCAGCCGCTTTTCTCATATCTTCAATATCAAGCTCGCTGTCAGGCTTCGTTTCGTCATAACCGTGATCAAGCAAGGTAATTTCTTCACTCGGGCGCTCAATATTAAACTCCGCCCAGCTCTTCATCTTTTTAACAGCGTCCATCGAGCCGAAGTAAGCTGAAATTCTCTCTTTATTTTCGGTTGCTTTCCAGTGAAGCGTGCCGTAAAAATCAGTGCTCGCGATCTTTTTCATAAACGGTTTTGCGGCGCCTGCTATGAGCTTGCCCATTGATTTGGGAAGAGCCTTGCACGCACGGTAGTAAGCCGGAACCTGCTTTGCCATATTGTCAAAATATTCCTTGATCGGAACGTTGGCGCGAAAATGAAGTATATCGTCAAGCTTGTCGGAATCCGCATACCACTGACCGTGGAAATTGCGAAGAATAAACCATTCAGCTTCAAAAAGAAGCTTCGGAGAAGGCAGACCGAGAGCGCCGAGAAGAAGCTCTTCAAACTCGTAATTTGTGATTCTGTATTCCTTGCCGCTGCCGATATTATAGAACTTGCGCCAGAAATCATCGGGAACGTCGTCACGGCAGACCTTTTCAAGCAGTCTGCCCGAATCCTCTATCGTCGCCCATTCAAGAACGCCGTTGATCGGAACGTGGAACATTATGGGATCCATATTTTTAAGGATAGCAGGATAAAGAATACCGGACTGACGAAGCGATACCCAGTATTTAAGACCTGACTCGGCAAAAACAGCCTCAGCCTTTACCTTGCTGATTGCGTAATGGTCATAAACGCTGATTTTTATCGGGTCGCCCGTTCTTGCCCAATGGATGGGAGGATTGCGGTCGCCTGTTTCTGCAACTGTACCGATATATACTACCTTGACTTTATCCGGGTCGGGCTGAGCCTTTATGGCTTTTACTATGTTTTCAGCCGCAGTTACGTTTGTATGAAGCGTTCTTTTCGGATAATAGTCCGCCGCAGGAGAAACCATTCCGCCGACGTGCAGAACGTAATCCGCACCGTCAACCATTTTTTTAACGTCGTCAAAATTAGTAAGGTCGCCCCATACGAATCTGATTGCGGGGTCACCTATATAATTCTTGAATTTTTTACGGTTTTTTTCGCTGTCGCGGTTTAAAAGAACGATATTGTACTTGTCACGGTACTTATAAAGCTCTTTAAATCCCTGGAAGCCCATATTTCCGGATGATCCGGTAAGCGCGATGGTTTTCTTTGCCACAATTTCCACTCTCCTTTTTTCTTTTATTTTACCAAAAGTACCATCGTCCGTCAATAGAAAAACAGATTTATGCTTTATTATTTTTTACTGTTGCAAAGAGTGAAAATAATTGATATAATGAATTAAATAAAAACTGGAGTGATAATAATGAATAAACCTTTAAGCGTAGTCACAGGCGCAACAGGTCATATAGGATACGCTCTGCTCAGAAAGCTTGCTGACAGCGGCGAAAACGTAAGGATACTCATAAGAAAAGATTCGGAGATTTTTGACGGGATAGAATGCGAAAAAGTATTCGGCGACGTTACCGATCCAGCGTCCCTCGAAAAAGCTTTTGAAGGCGCTGACGTCGTTTATCATCTCGCAGGTCTTATTGATATAAACGTCGGCAACGACGACGCTGTATGGAAGGTAAACTTCGGCGGCACGAAAAACGTTGTTGAGGCGTGCAAAAAATGCGGCGTGAGAAGACTCGTTTACGCTTCAAGCGTTGACGCATATATACCGGAAAAAGACAACAAGGTGATGAGAGAGGTCGAAGCATTCGTACCCGATATGCTCGACGGCACTTACGCCAAAACAAAAGCCGCGGCGACAAACTACGTTCTGCGAGCTCAGAGAAACGGCGAAATCGACGCAGTCGTTGTTTATCCCGGAGCGTGCATAGGTCCTTATGATTTCAAGGTTTCAAACGTCGGCGAAATGGTAAGAACGGTCATGAAGCACGGCTACCCTGTTTCGCTTAATTTCGGAGCATACAATTTTGTCGATATAAGAGACGTTGCGGACGGAATGTATGCCGCCGCCAAAAAAGGCAGAAGCGGTGAAGGCTATATTTTATGCGGCGAACCGATTTCGGTTGACGATTTTATATGCACTTTATGCAAAGTCTGCGGCAAACGCATCCCGAAAATCAAAATGGGCTACGGCATAGTAAGTGCTGCGGCGCCCGTTTGCGAGCTATATTATAAAATAAGCAAGGCAACGCCCCTTTTCACCCGCTATTCCATACGAAAACTCGTTTCAAACTGCAATTTTTCAATAGACAAAGCAAAAAGAGAACTCGGCTATTCGCCGATGAGCGTTGAACAGTCTTTGAAAGATATGGTTGAATGGATCAAAAACAACAAATAATTTTTGCGGAGGTACAAAGTGAGAACGATAACCGTTTTTGACGACGGCACTAACTATACTCTTCGCTGGCTGAGAGGTCTTGTATGGGCTCAGAGCGCATTGAAGCGCAGCGGGGTTGACGTCAGATTCTATAAGGGCAAAACTCTTATACCGAGAAAATTGAATAAAAACAAGGGATTCGACCTGAACGATCTTGATAACGCTGTGAATAAATCTAAAAATTTCGATATAGTCTTTCTGGCGTTTCATAATCTCAGCAAATTCTATCAATCAACAGACGACCGGATTATTGAAGTGCTCAAAAAAATAAAGTTAAAGTGCCGTCTTCTTGTATGGCTTGACACTTCTGACAGCACGGGAACTACAAGATTTCAGTTTCTGCCGTACGTTGATCTGTATCTCAAAAAGCAGATTTTAAAAGACAGATCGCTTTATACGAAGCCTTTCTGGGGCGGCAGGATCCACTGCGAATATTATCACAATATGCTGGGGCTTGACGATCCTGAGGTTGAAGTTGACTCGGGAGCGGCTCCCCTTGATGAAAAATATCTTGACAAAATCCGCCTTTCGTGGAACGTCGGATGCGGTGATCTTTTTTCGGCTTCAACGCTGACTCAGCTTACGCACCTTTATAATTACGCTGATTACACGTTCTTTGAGCCGGGCAAGAATAAAACAATAGACGTTCACTTCAGGGGAAGCGCTTGGTCGCCTGTTGCAGGTTATCAAAGGAAAAAGACGATTGAGCTTCTCAGTTCTGCTCAGGGACTTGCTATCCCTGACGTATCAAAAAAAGTGCCGCACGACGAATACGTTCGTGAGCTTCAGCAGGCAAAAACAGTATGCAGTCCGTTCGGCTGGGGCGAAATCTGCACCCGTGATTTTGAAGCTTTTCTTTACGGAGCGGCGCTTGTGAAGCCCGATATGTCTCACCTTGAAACATATCCGAACTGGTACGTTGAGAACGAAACTTATATACCTATCAAATGGGATTTTTCGGATTTCGGCGATTTTATCGATCATTTAAAAGCGCACGACAAAGACGAAGAATATTTAAAAATCGCAAGGAACGCTCAAAAGCTTTATAAAGAAACGATGATGAGCAAAAAAGGCAAGGAAGATTTTGCAAAGCATCTGATAAAACAGCTAAACATCTGAAGGTGAAAATATGACGGAAACCAAAATATATATAGGACTCAACGACGCTCAGACTCTAAACCAGAAATTCGACACCGAAAAATATAAGCACATATTAAAACAGGTATGTTTCAGCTACCATATTCCGTTTTCGGTATCTGTCACAGAGGGCGGATATTTTCACGAAAACGGCGATTTTACTCAGGAAAACACGCTGATAATCACTCTGATAGACGTTGAAGATAATATAATTACGGAAATTGCGAAGGATCTTTGCGTATTTTTTAATCAGGAAAGCGTACTTGTGACCTCAGGCGAAGTAAAAGCGTATTTCATTAAAGAGAGTTTGTAAACAAGAACAAGTTTTAAGACAGAAAAAAGCCTGCCGGTTTCGGCAGGCTATTATTATATCGATTTTTTTGAATGAACAATCAATATGTTATCCGGCGCCGTTAACACAGTAAACGCCGCTTGAATCCTTTATAACTAAATCAAGTATAAGCGCACTCATCAGGGCTGATATGAAACAGGGAATTGCTCCTCTTTAAATTCTACGGAAATGAAATTATTGCGCTTTACATAAGCCCATTTGAAACCGAAAATATTGCAGAATCCTTCAATCGGAATATAGAGCTGGCTTTCACGCCCTCTGAAAACGGGAGCATTCATTTTAAACTCCTTGCCGTCGGCAACAGCCGTATCGCTGTCCTCAAAAAATACGGCGTTATGACCCATAAAATCACAGGTGACCTTGCCCTTTTCTTTAAGAACATAACCGCCTGCGAAAGCCACCATCGTTGACATCGGAGCGTACCAGACTCCGTCTTTTTCAACCGGAGGAGTATGCGCCGTGCAAAGCCCTGTATCAACGCCTTTGAACATAAGCCTCGTCTGCAAAAATATCGGAGCCACGCTGTAAGGAAGAATCTCGTCCTTTGACTTGTCAATCGTGCATTTATCAACGATCCTGCCGTCATTGAGAAGCGACGTAAGCGTGATTTTATCGCCGTCGACCTCAACGATGGCGACCATCTGATTATACTCTTCCTGAGGATAAAATGCCGTGTGCCATACTTTTGAAACGGTTCTCGATCCGGGAGGGTTGTTGTTTGCATTGCCGAGCATATAGTGAACAGTACCCTGTGACGGTCTGTCAAAAATTTCTTCATTTCTTATGGGAAAGCTTCTCGAAAAATTATGCTCGTGACCCGAGAACATTATATCGCACATCTCCATGCTCTCACGCATCATCGGGTAAGCGTCGTCATTCTGATTTTCCGGTCCGGAATAGTAGATCGGGAAATGATATGAGCCGATTTTCCACGTTTTGTCCGATTTTTTGAGGTCCTCTTTCAGCCATTCGTTGACGTCTTCGGGACCGTTCACGCCGAGGACCGCAAAATGAACGTTGCCGTAATCAAAAGAGTAATTCTCGGTTTTCCAGTTTTCAGGTCCGTTATAAGCGTATGAACATTTGAACTGCTTATCGAAATACTCGCACGGCTCAGCGTAATATCTGCCCTCACAGTGATTTTCTTCATAGATTTTAAAGCCCCGGTTGTCGTGATTGCCGACGGTCATCATATAAGGGATATGCTCAATTATATCCGTCAATCCGCTGAACATACCGTTCCACTGCAGCTCGTGCTGACCGCAGTCTGTATTATCACCGCCGGTCAGAATGAATCGGGTGTCCGGATGCTTTTTGAGAACATCCTTTAGGAAAGTGTTAAGGGCAGAATAATCCGGCACATAAAACGGTCCGCATTTCTGCTGGTCGGAAATCGCAATGAATTTAAACTTTGTAAGATTCTCAGGCTCGGTCGTAAAATAATACTCTTCGCTGCGGAAATTATCGTCGCCGCAGGTATAATAATACTTTGTATCCGGTCTGAGTCCCGTGATTTTTGCCCAGAAAATGTTGCTGATATCGATATCACTGTCGAAAACTTCGCTGATAGCGTCGGTGCGGAAATATTCGCCGCTGTTTTCTTCACGGCAAAGAACGTACCCCGAATTTATATCGGTGCTTGTACGCCATGTTACAGTCATAGTGGTTTTAGCGTCGTCAGAAATGCTGAGCATAATATGATCGGGCATCGAAGCAGAGCCTCTTACAGGTTTTTTATCTTTAATCATAATCAATCCTCCGTTAAACGTTGTAAACATTATACCATATTATTTTAATTTTTCAATTATTATATTGAAAAAATCAATGCAGATTGATATAATATTTTTAATATATATTTGTGAGGTTAAATTATGGGTGAAGTCAAGCTGCTAAGCTTCAAATATTTTCTCGGCGCCGCTCCTGTCGGCGGTAAAAGCAACGATTATTCAGGGTCGATCACGCTGAATCCCGATCATCACAGCGTTTTTGACAACGATTTCAGATACAGGGCATTTCTGAAAAAGGATGATGAAGGAAATTTCAGGATAATCGCTCAATGCTACGTCGGCAATAAATGCTTTGAAAAAACAGACCCCGAAATAATTCAGGAATTTGACTTTGAAGGCTCTGACGAAGGCGTTGAAAAAGCAAAAAAATGGCTTCAGAGCGCATACGAAGCCGTAATGAAGGAGCAGAAATGAACGATTTTACATCTATTTTACCTGAACTGCCTGAGCTGAGCGAACCGCCATACGACTGCAATGACGGCGCTGTAATGTATTTATCAAGGGGCAGAAATAAAATCGATTTTGATGAATATATCAAAAAGGCCGTCCAAATGGGATTCAATATTTTTGATGAAGCCGAATATGGCGGCAGCTTTTACACCACGCTTACAAAGAATGATCTATGCCTTCACATCTATTATATCCCTGCCGAAAGCACGCTCAGGATAATAGCTGACCCTTATACCGACCTTTACAACCCGAAGCCTGAAAGCTGTATCGAAAAATGTAGAACTACGCTGTGGCAGTTTGAAGTTGACCATACGCTGATAGACTGCGGGATGTGCTACATCATAAGATGCTGCGACAACAGTTTCTTTATTGTGGACAGCGCTCACAACTACTCGGTAAACGATCATGAGAGGATATATAAATTTCTCAAAGAGCGTACTCCGAGGCACGAAAAGACGGTAATTGCCGGCTGGTTTCTGACTCACGGGCATGAGGATCACGTTGCAAAATTCACCGATTTTGTAAAATATAAATATGGCGAAGACGTAGTGATCGAAGCGGTTTACTACAACTTTGTGTCTACTTATCACCGTGACAGCCACTACTGGATGTTCAGCGGAAAAGAGATACAGCGGGAATGCGAAAACACAATAAAATCAATGCCTTTTAAGAAAATCAAGCTTCATTCAGGGCAGCATTTTTACATAAGAAATCTTGAATTCAGAGTGCTTTGCACCCACGAAGACGTGTATCCCGGCAGTCTTGAAAACTTTAACGATTCGTCGACTATGCTGATAATGAAAGCCTGCGGTACTGTCGTTCAGTTCCCCGGCGACGCAGGCTACCTTGAAAATGACGTTTGCGTTAAAAGATTCGGCAAAGATGAGCTTGAATGCAATATTATTCAGGTTTCTCACCACGGTCATATGGGGCTTAAAGAAGATTTTTATGCCCTTGCGAATCCGAAAGTTTTGCTTTTCCCCGTTACTCAGATAATGTTTGACGGCGACCTTGACCGCTACCCTGTCAACACAACTATTATCAAAAACTGCGAAGAATACTATATAGCGTCAAACGGAACGGTGGAAATCGACCTGCCGTATGAGCACGGTAAAACGAAAAAATTCGATGATGAAACGTTTGAAAGCTTTGAAGGAGTATATAATCTCTGGAGCTATCAATATACAGAAGAAAGAAAAGAAGAACTGCGCCGTCTTTTTGTAAAAAACGGCGGTGACCTTTCAAAAATCCGAAAGTAGGCAAACTATGAAAATAGCTTTTTATACCCTTGGGTGCAAAGTTAATCAATATGAATCGAACTGGCTGAGCGAGAAAATGACGGAAAACGGATATACGGTCGTAAACTATAACGAAAACGCCGATATATACGTTATAAATTCCTGCACGGTAACTGCGGAAAGCGACAGAAAAACCCGTCAGGCAGTCAGAAAATTCAAAAGGAATCATCCTGACAGCATAATCGTGCTTACGGGATGTATGCCACAGGCTTTTCCTGAGGATGCAGAAGCTTTGAAAGAAGCGGATATAGTTACCGGAAACAAAAGCAACGCTCAAATATCGAAACTTATAGATGAATATTTTTTAAAGCGTGAAAGGATCGTTGAAATTTCTGAGCATAAGACAGGCGATAAATTCTCGGACTGCGTTATAAACAAGTTTGAAGGCAGAACAAGAGCGATAGTTAAGATAGAAGACGGCTGCAACAGATTCTGTTCATACTGCGTGATCCCTTATTCCAGGGGCAGAGTTCGATCAAAACCGATAGAGGAGCTTGAAGAGGAGCTGACTCATCTTAAAAATAACGGATTCTGCGAAATAGTGCTTGTCGGCATCAATCTTTCCGCTTACGGTCAGGATTGCGGCAAAAATATCTGCGATGCTGTTGAGCTTGCGTGCGCTAAAGGATTTGAAAGAGTCAGACTAGGCTCGCTTGAACCTGATCATATTACAGATGAAGTTATTAACAGACTTGGCGGACTTGAAAATTTCTGCCCTCAGTTTCATATCTCACTTCAAAGCGGATGCGACAAAACGCTGAAAGATATGAACAGGCACTATACTTCTGCGGAGTATTTTCAGCTTTGCGAAAAACTTCGTTCATCATTTAAAGACACGACCATAACGACTGACATCATGACCGGATTTCCGGGTGAAACAGACGAAGATTTTAAAACGACCTGCGATTTTGCTCTAAAAGTCGGGTTTGAAAAAGTTCACGTTTTTCCGTACTCACCGAGAGAAGGCACTAAAGCGGCGAAGCTTGAACAGCTCCCGAAATCCGTTAAAGAAGCAAGAGCGAGACAGCTTATAGGAATCACCGATGAAATCAGGGAAAAATATCTTGATGCTCAAATCGGCAAAACGCTCAGCGTTCTTTTTGAAACGAGGTCTAAAGACGGCTATTCGGAAGGATATACAATGAACTATACGCCTGTAAAAGTTTTGGGTGAAATACCCTGCAACAGGATTCTTGATGTTAAGATAACAGGAACGAACAACGGTTTCTGCGTTGGTGAAATCATTTGATTTTATATCGAATTTTTTAGATAAATATAGCAAAACAGGGCTGTTCAGCACGAGCAGTCCTGTTGTTTTTATGTCAATTATTTTTTCTTTTTACCGAAGAAGCCTTTCTTTTCTTCGCCCTGGGGACGATTGTTGCCGAGGCTTTCATTGAATTTATTCAATAATTCCGTCTGCTCTTCGGTAAGATTTGTCGGAACATCGACGATTATGCGTATAAGCTGGTCGCCTCTGCCTCTGCCGTTGATATTCTGAATGCCTTTTTCCTTTAGTTTGAAT
>CADAMY010000083.1 GCA_902789095.1 Oscillospiraceae bacterium
GGGCGAATACGTGAACTTCCTTAACGTTCAGCGTTCAATGAGAGCAAAGCTTCCCTTCAGCATCGGTCAGATAGGCAAAGCTTTCAGAAACGAGATAACCCCCGGCAACTTCACGTTCAGAACGATCGAATTTGAGCAGATGGAGTTCCAGACTTTCTGCAAAGAGGGCGACGATACCGACCTTTACGAATATTTCAAAAACTACGGTATGAAATATTATCAGGATCTCGGCATCGATCCCGAAAATCTCCGTTTCCACGACCATGAAAAGCTCGCTCATTACGCAAAAGCGGCGTGCGATATCGAGTTCCTTTTCCCGTTTGGCTGGGGCGAAATCAACGGCACGCACAACAGAACAAACTTTGACCTTACAAGACATCAGGAATACAGCGGTCAGAAAATGGATTATCTTGATCCCGAAACGAACGAAAGATATATTCCGTTCATCATCGAGTCAACTTACGGACTTGACAGAACTGTTCTTGCGCTCCTTTGCGAAGCTTATGATGAAGAAGTTATTGACGCCGATAAGAACGATACAAGAGTTGTTCTTCATCTCAACCCCGTTGTTGCTCCGTTCAAAGCGGCAGTTCTTCCGCTTTCAAAGAAGCTTTCGGGCGACGCTCTTAAAGTTTATGAGATTCTTCAGAAAAAATATATGGTTGACTTTGACGAAACAGGCTCGATCGGCAAGCGCTACCGCCGTCAGGACGAAATCGGAACTCCGCTTTGCATAACGTTCGACTTTGATTCGCTTGAGGATAACTGCGTAACCGTTCGTGACAGAGACTCGATGGAGCAGGTAAGAATTCCGATAGACGAGCTGTGCGATTACGTCGGCAAAAATCTTGAATTCTGATTAAATAATAGTAAAACAGGACAGTACCTTTTGGGCGCTGTCCCGTTTTTTTCTGTTATATCAGATCGTTTATCACTTTGGCAATATCTGCGTCAATGCATACCGAGCGGTTTTTGATTTCAGGCGGCGCATCCGCTTCGCCGAGGTTGATGCAGACGTAAGACGCATTTTCGTTCTGCGATGTCTGTTTCCAGAACGGATATTTTATAATCACAGGCGTGTTGTAACCGACGCCGAGTTCAAGATAAAACGTTTTAAGCCCTTCATGGCGGCGGATAAAATCTTCATATCTGCCGCAGGCGGCGTACCATCCTTCATCCTGAACAAATCTGTCGTCAGCACGAAGATTAGTCGTCATAGGTCTGCCGCAGACGGGGCAAACGGGAATAAGTTCTGTCGGAATTTTCATATTTTTTTCGGCGTCATACATTTTTCTGATGATTTCTTCGTTATCATAAGTTTTATTATGACACGGCTCGCTGCATTGAAAAAGTCCGTAATCGCCCTGAGTATAAAAGAGTCTTTTTTTATCAAATCCCGAACGCTGAAAACAATGGTCAACGTTTGTTGTAAGAACGAAATAATCTTTATCTTTCACAAGCTCAAGGAGTTTGCCGTAAGTGTCGTTCGGTATCGGCATATAGCGGTTGATATAAATATACCGTGACCAGAAAGCCCACTTTTCCTCAGGCGTTTTGTACGGATAGAATCCGCCGTAATACATATTGTCAAAGCCGTATTTCTTATAGAAATCATAAAAATATTTTTTGAATCTTTCGCCGGAATAAGTGTATCCCGCCGCTGTGGAAAGTCCTGCACCTGCGCCGATAATAACGGCGTCCGCGTCATCAATCAGGGCTTTTATTTTTTCAATTTTTTCCGAATAATTTTTCATAAATCTCTCTGTCCTCATCTTTAAATACGTTGAAAATAATTTTTATGCCGCTTCCCGTTTCCGCCTTAAATTTTTTCACGGTTTTTAAGGCAATCTCTGCCGCTTCCTTTTGAGGGAAGCCGAAAACTCCGGTTGAAATACAGCAGAACGCGATACTTTTTATATCATTCTTTTGCGCTGTTTCAAGGCAGGATAAATAGCACGATTCAAGCAGTCTGCAATGCTCTTCAGTTAAAAAATTATTTACAATAGGTCCGACTGTATGAATGACGTATTCGCACGGCAGGTTGTAAGCGGGAGTGATTTTTGCTTTGCCGGTCGGCTCTTCATGCCCCTGCCGCTGCATGATTTCATGGCATTTATTGCGAAGCTGTATCCCGGAATAAGTGTGTATGCAGTTATCAATACAATTATGAAGCGGCTGAAAGCAGCCGAGCAGCCTTGAGTTGGCGGCGTTGACTATCGCATCACAGCGAAGCGTTGCAATGTCTCCCTGCCAGATGTAAAAATCATCCTGAACGGGAGTAAGATCGCTGAGATCCGTTATCCCTTTTTCATCTAAAGCAATAGTCAGATATTCGTTCTGGATTTTTAAAAATTCATCGCTTGCAGGCGCAGGCATACGAATGTTCATAAGGGAGCGAAGCAGATTTTTCTGATCTGCAGAACTTAGTTTTTCGGGAGAAATGCGGCTGATTTTTCCGCTTTCCGAAAGCAATTCTTTAATTAAAAAAATTCTTCTTTCTGTTTGTGTCATAATGTATCACCCGGATTCATTTACCATATAATTATTATTTGGTTTGCTCATCTCTTGACATAATTATAATTCAAATAGTATACTTTGTAAAGTAAGCACAATTATGTGCCGTAGTTACCAAAAAGAAACTATTGCGAAATACAGCCGTTTTTTAATCAAAATTATTTTGGAGGAAACAATTATGACAGCAAAAAATGATATAAATTCGCTGCCTGCCTGCCCCGTTGAAACAACGCTGACACTCATAGGCAGCAAATGGAAAGTGCTGATTTTAAGAGACCTTATTGACGGCAAAAAAAGATTCGGCGAGCTGAAAAAATCCATTGGCTCTGTATCGCAGAAGGTGCTGACGGCTCAGCTTCGTGAAATGGAGAGCGACGGACTGGTGAAAAGGACCGTTTATGCCGAAGTGCCGCCGAGGGTAGAATATGAATTGTCGGAGCTCGGCAATACGCTCAGGCCTGTTCTTGACAGCATGCTTTTATGGGGAAAAGAATATAAAGAAAAAATTGAAAGCGCGGCAAATAACAGATAAGAAAAAGCGCCTCGTTGGGAGAAACTTCATAAATAAGATTCTCCCAATTAAATTAATCCTTGCGGATTAGTGAAATATACCTGCGGTATGGTAAGGATTAATTTAATTTCACATTGAGCATAGCGATATATTTCACAATTTGCTCCGGCAAATTATTTCATATTGTCGGCAATATTTCATTGATGACAGACTGACTCTCTTTCGGTCTGTTTTCTTTTCAGGTTTTGGCAGTACAAATCCTATACTTGCTGCAGCCTATGACATTATTATTTGATATTCTAAAAACACTATATTATAATGAACTCGATAAATCGAAATTTGAAGAGTGGTTTCAAAGCCGAAATTCTGCACCGCATACGAAATGAACAAATAATTCTCCCGGTAAGTTGTTGTAGTGGTCGACGACCTCGGCGACCATTGGAGTATTACTCTTTAATTTTTATGGGCTGCCGAGTCGTCAGCCCCTACAACCGGAAGAAGAAATCATTACATTTCTGTTTTAATTTTTAATTTAATGATAAATGCCCTGTATTCTTTTTATTTTGATAAATTCTGATCAAAGAAGGCGGATGAGAAAATCTCAGCCACCTTCTTTATGACGTGCGCCTCGTTATGAGACGCTTTCTTCCTTTTTGATTCCGAATATCATTCTTAAAAAACCTCTTAATGCCTTAGGACTTTTTACCAGTACAACCTGCATACATATTCCTCCCGTTATCGGTAAAGGGTGATGCCCAGTACTATGAGAGCCACAGCCATTATCGCTATTATAACGCCTTTCGGGCAGCACAATGCTACTATAAGCCCGACGCCGAAAGCAACTATCGCAAGCCCGATTTCACGGCTCTTGCCTCGCTTTGGGTGACATCTCATAAAAAACACCGCCTCAGTACCTTTTTAATACATACTATGGCGGTGATTATATTTTTGTTACAGTAAATTTTCAATATCCGATATTCTTTTTTTTATGTCAAAAAACTCCGCTCGCCGTTTTGCGCCTTCTGTAAACAAATTGCGTTTTTCTTCGTCGGTAACAGCGTCTTTTAAAAGAGTATAAAGATTTTCATCGTCATTCGGCAGAATTTCGCCGCATTTTTCGCCGCCGAAAAGCTCTTTCATTCCCGGGCAGTCAAGAGTATAAACAGGCTTGCCGAGAATAATGCTTTCAGTTGCGGCTGTGCTGAATCCTTCAACAAAAGACGAGCATATAAACGCATCGGCGGCGGCAATAAATTTATATGGATTTTTTGAAAATCCCGGCAGTTTAACGTACTCGCCGATTCCGTATTCTTCAATTAGTTTTTCAAGTTCGCCGCGCTGTTTTCCTTCGCCGATAATCATGAGGCTGAAATATTTTCCCTCGCCGAGAAGCTTTGCGGCGCATTTTACAAGCCTTAAATATCCTTTGGGCTCTTCAAGTCTTCCGACGCTGACAATCAGCGGACGAGCAAAATCATTTTCAATTTTTTCTTTTGATTTTTTGATTATATCAGCGCTGTCGACAGGGTTATATTTTACAACCGTATTGAAAACGCTGTACTTTTTTTCAAACGCATTTCTGACCTGCTCGGAAACGCAGATAACTTTATCGAATTTTCTGTAAACTTCCGCTTCTTCATCCGGGGTTTTGTATAAAAAATCGGTCCAGTTGTTTTTGATCATATCGGTATGGACCCACGCTAATTTTTTTGACTTAGGATTCTTAGAGCCGGAAATAATTTTTGTGCTTTCCCCTTCGATAAAAGCGATTTCAATATCGTACTTTTCTTTAATAAAAAGCTGATAGAAAACGTCGGGCGGATACGACTTGAAAATCCTGCCTTTGATTTTTCTGAAAAGTTCAATGCCGCCGGCGTGCTCGTCAAATATAACTTTATATGTAAAAGGTTTGGTGAATATTTCGGGATCGATCTTTTGACGGTGAAGCGAGTAAACCGTAATATCGTAAAGATTTCTGTCAAGATTATTAAGAAGCGTCTGCAATACTTTTTCCGCTCCGCCCGAATACAGAGTATTTGTCATTATCATCAGTTTTCTCACGGCAGACACCTCCTTTTAAAATATAATATCACAATAATTCAAAGTTTGCAATATTCAACATCGTATCAATGTTAATATTGATTTTTGAATAATGATTTGATATAATTAATTTATATTAAGAGGTGATGTTATGAAAAAATTATTTACTTCGGTTTTATGCGTAATGATTGCCGCAGCCTTTTGTATAAATTCCTTGGCGGCGGTAAAATTCGGCGACGTTAACGGGGATAAAAAAATAAATTCTTCCGATGCGCTTCAGGTACTTCAGCACAGCGTTGGTTTAGTTTCGCTCAAGGGCGATTATCTCAAAGCCGCCGACGTAAGCGGCGACGGAAAAGTCAATTCTTCCGATGCTTTGCTCATACTAAATTACAGCGTAGGAATAATCAGCAGATTCCCTGCTGAAGACGACGGCGAGCCTGATATCGGTCACGATATTTTCGGCTGATCGGGAAAGGACAAAAAAATGGCGGAACCTTTAAAAACAATAATTGTCGGAGCGGGACACAGAAGTCTTATATACGCTTCGCTCGCAGAGATAAAACCTGAAAAAATGCAGATAACGGGACTCGTTGAGCCGAATGAGCTTCGCAGAAAAGCCGTTTGTTCTCGCTTCGGGATCCCGGAGGAAAGATGCTTTGAAAGCGTTGAGGAGCTTATAAAAGTTCCGAAGTTTGCAGACGCGGCGATCAACGGAACAATGGATTCGATCCACGTCAGCACAACTATCCCCCTTTTAAAAGCGGGGTATGACGTGCTGCTTGAAAAGCCGTTTGCCGTAAATGAAAAGGAAGCAAGACAGCTTTATGACTCCGCAAAAAAATACGGCAGAAAAGTTATGATTTGCTTCGTTCTCAGATACGCTCCGTTTTACCGGGAAATCAAAGAAAAAATTTTAGCCGGCGAAATCGGCGATATTATAAATATCCAGCTTTCGGAATTTGTCAGTTATCATCATATGTCAACGAGTCACGTCAGAGGAAAATGGCGCAATTCCGATCAATGCGGCGCGTCAATGCTGCTGGCAAAATGCTGTCACGACCTTGATATAATGATGTGGCTAATGGGCGGCGATATGCCGGTGAGCATATCATCTTTCGGCTGCAACAAACAGTTTGTAAAGGAAAATGCGCCCGAAAATTCAGGCACAAGATGTATGCTTGACTGCCCTTATGTTGATTCGTGCCTGTATTCCGCAAAGAGACTTTATATCGATCACCCGGACCGCTGGAGCTTTTATGTCTGGGCTGACCTTGAGGACAAGGGCGAAGCCACGCTTGAAAACAAAATCAGAGCGCTTAAAACAGACAGCCCGTATGGAGTATGCGTTTATAAAAATGACAACAATGTCGTTGACCATCAGAGCGTGCTTGTGAATTTTGCAAGCGGAGCTACCGGCACTCACAATATGATAGGCGGCGCTTCAAGAGGATGCCGCAGAATCCATATCACAGGCACTAAAGGCGAGATATTCGGCACCTGTGAAGACGGAGAATTTACCTTGCTGAAAATTGACCCGACGCCCGGAAACGAATATTCAAGCGAGATAATAGATACCGAAGTCAAGGGCGATTCCCACGGCGGAGGAGATTTGCTTCTTGCCGAGGACTTTGCAGATTATGTTTCGGGCGCAACTCCGTCGGTTTCGTGCACGTCGCTTGAAGATTCAATGAAAGGGCATCTTGCGGTTTTTCTTGCCGACGAATCACGAGAAAACGGCGGCAGAGTCATGGAGCTTAAAATATAGCTGAAAACTATGAAAGGATATTGCGGTAAAATTTATCGCAGCGGGAATCATCATGGGTAAAAAGATAATCGTTGCAGGAGCGGGTCACGGCGGACTCGGCGCAGCCGCAATATTGGGCAGCAGAGGCTTTGACGTTACGGTAATAGAGCAAAAGCAGCGAGATGAGCTCGGTTATGACTGGTATGACTGCACTCTGGCGGAAAATTTTGACGCAGTCGGCGCAGGACGGCCTGACGAAGACAGTCTGCTCCCGATGAAAGAAATCTATTATTTCAGCCCCGCGAAAACCGTGCTTGTTAAACCGTACAAGCGCATTTTCAAAAAAGCGGTTTATATTGAAAGAAAACTGATATATGATCTGCTTATTGAAAATGCCGAAAAAAACGGAGTAAAAATCATATACGGCGTTAAAATCCTTTCCGCCGTTTGTGATGATGAAAGAGTAACGGGTATTCTAACTCAGAACGGCGAGATGAAATGCGATTTTGTGATTGACGCCGCAGGTATGGATTCGCCGGTAAGGCGTTCACTGCCTGAAAAATTCGGGATACTTCGTGAAATTGACGACGATGATACGCTGTTTACTTTCAGGGCGTTTTACCGCAACAACGGCGCTTTTTCCGCTTTGCCGAAATACTGCGCATATTTTTACCATTGCGGTCACAGGGGCTTTGACTGGGTAATAAACGAGGGCGATTATTCCGACGTTTTAGTCGGCGCTCTGGGAAAGCTTGATGAAGATGACGTTGAAAAAACCCTTGAAGATTTCAGAAGCGATCATAAATATCTTACAGACGAAATTCTTCGCGGCGGTCAGTACGGTAAAATCCCGCTGAGAAAAACGCTGTCAAAATTAGTCTGCAATTCCTATGCGGTTATCGGCGACAGCGCGTCAATGATTGAGCCGCTGAGCGGATCGGGAATAACGCTGTCTCTCAACTCTGCGCCGATGCTTGCCGATGCAGTTTGCGAAGCGGAAAACGGCGGATACTGCGAAAAGGATTTATGGCAGTATCAGTACGATTATTTTAATAAGTATATAAAAATGATTCTTCACGACGATGCGCTCAAGTCTTTGCTTACGGAAATAGGTGAAGAAAATCTGAATAAACTTTTTACCAAAAAAATTCTTTCAGCCAAAGATCTTTACGGCGGCAAAATGAGCATTCCCGAATTTATTGATAAAGCGTCGGGTATGATTTCGGCTCCGGGGCTTGTGCCTTACTTCACGAAGCTTGCCGTAAGGCTTAAAAAAATCGACGTGCTTTACAAAACTATCCCCGAAAAGTATGACGAAACAGCAATTGCCGAATGGATAAACAAATACGATTCATTTTAAAAAAATAAAGTGTGCAGATTTTTATTTTCTGCACACTTTTTGTTATATAGCTTTCATCATTTCCGCTTTGATTTCTTCGGCTCCCGTTCCTTTTGTTGCTGAAAAAGGAATTGCTTTTATATCGCCGAATTCGGCAAGCTCTGTTCTGATTTCTTCAAGGCGTTTTGCCGTTTCTGTTTTGTTGAGCTTGTCGCACTTTGTCATAACGACAACGAACGGGATTTTGTTGAACTGAAGGAAACGCATCATATCAAAATCATGATCTGACGGAGTATGGCGCATATCAACAAGCTGAAAAACGAGCTTTATATTTCTGCCGGACTGAAAGTAGCTTTCCATAAGCTCAGCCCAGCGCTTTTTTTCGCTGTGCGAAACCTTTGCGTAACCGTAACCCGGAAGGTCAACTATTTTTATTCCGTCGCAGTCAAAAAAATTTATCGTCACAGTCTTGCCCGGAACGGAGCTGACTCTCGCAAGATTCTTACGGTTAAAAAGCTTGTTAATCAGCGAGGATTTGCCGACGTTTGAACGGCCCGCAAATGCGATCTCCGCAGGAGCAGACGGCGGAAGCTGAGCCGATACGCCGTAAGATGTTTCAAATTTTATATTGTTGAAATTCATTTTCTTTCCGCCCTTATAGTGGTGTATGCAGAATTGTTTTTAACGTTTACCGCCGCCGCTGCAGCGTCAGCTCTTTTTTCGTTTTTAATAAGCGCCGTGTCAAAAACTTCATTCAGCTCTTTTACCGGAACGAAATCAATTGCCGCCTTTACAACAGGATCGACCTCTTTTAAATCGGGCAGATTCCTGTAAGGTATAACGATCGTTCTGATACCGGATTTGTAAGCCGCCATTGTTTTTTCACGAAGTCCGCCGATGGGCATCACTCTGCCCCTGAGCGAGATTTCACCCGTCATCGCAACACTCGGGTCAACCATTCTTCCCGAAAGTGCGGAAACGAGCGCAGTAGCCATAGTCACGCCTGCAGACGGACCGTCTTTGGGAACGGCTCCTTCGGGAACGTGAATGTGAATGTCGTTTTCTTTATAGAATTTCGGGTTTATTCCGTATTGAGCGGCGTGCGCTCTGACAAAGCTTACTGCCGCCATTGCGGATTCTTTCATAACGTCGCCGAGCGAGCCTGTAAGCTCGATTTTGCCCGAGCCTTCAAGCACAGCGACCTCTACCTGAAGCATTTCGCCGCCGACAGCGGTCCAAGCAAGTCCGTTTACAGTGCCGAGCATCGGTTCGGTCTCAGGCGTTTCAGGCAGATAATCAGGCGCGCCGAGCATTTCTTCAAGGTCGCCGTCTTTGACATATACGCTTTTCTTCGAGCCGTCAACGATTTTTACGGCAGTTTTGCGGCAAAGAGCGGCGATTTTCTGCTCAAGCCGTCTTACGCCTGCCTCGCGGGTGTATCCGTCGATAAGAGCGTAAAGAGCTTTGTCGCTGATTCTGAAATTTGTTCCCTTTAATCCGTGAAGAGCCTTTTGCTTTGCAACGAGATGATTTTTGGCTATGCGGAATTTTTCTTCCCTCGTGTAGCTCGGCAGTTCGATTATTTCCATTCTGTCAAGCAGCGGGGCGGGAATTGTTGATTTATCGTTGGCTGTCGTTATAAACAGAACCTTGCTCAGATCAAACGGGATTTCTATATAATGGTCGGTAAAGGTCCTGTTCTGCTCAGGGTCGAGCGCTTCAAGCAGAGCCGAAGACGGGTCGCCCCTGTAATTTGAACCGAGTTTGTCGATTTCGTCAAGGAGAATCAGCGGATTTGCCGAGCCTGCCTGACGGATTGCCGTTATAAGCCTGCCGGGCATAGCGCCGATGTAAGTTTTTCTGTGGCCTCTGATTTCAGCCTCGTCGTTAACTCCGCCGAGCGAAATGCGGGCAAACTTTCTGCCCATGGCGCGAGCCACGCAGGAAGCTATTGACGTTTTGCCGACGCCGGGAGGGCCGACAAGGCAGAGTATCTGAACAGACGGATTGTCGGTCAGATTTTTTACGGCAAGGGATTCTATCATTCTGTCTTTTACTTTATCGAGACCGGTGTGGTCTTTGTCAAGAATCTTTCTTGCGTTTTTAAGGTCAAGATTGTCTTTTGTGTATTTTTTCCACGGAAGGTCAAGGCAGGTTTCAAGGTATACCCTGAGCACGTTTGCTTCGGGAGACGAAGCCTGCATTTTTTCAAGTCTTGAACATTCTTTGAGAAGTTTTTCCTTAAACTCTTCCTCAAAGCCGATCGACTCGATTTTTTCTCTGAATGCTTCGCATTCTTTTTCGGGCGAATCCCCCTCGTTGAGCTCGTCGGCGATTATGCGCATCTGCTCGTGAAGGTAGTATTCACGCTGGCCTTTGTCGATCTGATCCTGAACTTTATCGTTTATCTCTGCTTCAAGCTTTAAGAGGTCGCTTTCTTTAGCAAGGCGGAAGCATACCTTTTCAAGTCTTGCAACAGGGTTGAATTCGTTAAGAATTTTCTGCCGCTCCTGATATTCAAGCATGATGTTGGCGGCAATAGTGTCCGCAATTTCGCCGGGGTTGTGGCTTTCAAGCACGTTTAAAAAAACGTCGGGCGGAAGCTGAGGAGCGTACTCGGCGTACTGCTCAAGCTGATCTTTGGCGTGGCGGACGAGCGCCATGCTGTAATCGTGATCCTCAGGCTTTATAACGGAATCGCTCTTGGGTTTTACGTCGCAAATAAGATAACGGTCGTTTACCGCAACGCTTATGAGCTTCGCTCTCTGAACGCCTTCCACCGAAATGCGGAAAGTATCTGTATTAGGTACTCGCACGATATGGTTGATCCTGGCGATAGTACCCGTTTTATATAATTGATCATAGTCCGGGTCGCTGTCTCTTACGTCCTTCTGCGTTACGAGAAAGACGTTCTGATTATCAGTCATGGCGGCTTTGATGGCAAGGACGGATTTGCTCCTGCCTACGTCAAAGCTGATATTGGCTCCCGGAAAAACTACAAGCCCTCTCAACGCCACAGCGGGCATCGTAAGAGCCGCAGAACGTGCAGTAATCAAAACTATCACTCCGATTTAACTGTATAAAGAAAATAAACAGGGCACTGATGAAAGTACCCTGTTATGTACAAGATTTACTTATACTTACGTTTACGCGCAGCTTCAGATTTCTTCTTACGCTTTACAGAGGGCTTTTCGTAATGCTCTCTTTTGCGAACTTCCTGAATAACTCCATCTCTTGAAGTCTGTCTCTTGAATCTTCTCAGAGCGTTATCAAGTGATTCGCCTTCTTTAACTTTTATCTGACTCATGTTGTTCCCTCCCTCCGCATTTTGCAAGGGGTATAAATTTATTTACGATATATTCTATCACAGGTAAAAGGGATTTGTCAACAGCTAAATTAAATTTTTTAATCTTTTACTAAATATGTTGAAAATTTTATATAATAATGTTAAAATAAACTAAATCAATATATACAGAATCCGGAGGAAAGCTATGTTTTGCCCTAATTGTGGAAAAAAACTGCCGGACAACGCCGTTAAATGCAATAAATGCGGCGAGGAATTCAGGCAGGAAATAAAAAATACCGAGACAGATGATTTTCTGAAAAAAGAAAAGGAAAAGGCTGAGATAAAAGCCAAAAAGCTCGAAAAGAAGGCAGGAAGCAAAAAAGCGGGAGATTCCGGCAAAATCAAAAAGATAATTATTATCTGCGCCGCTGTTATTCTTGTTGCCGCTGCTGTTGTCGGAATATTGTTCCTGACAGGCGTTATAGATCCGTCAAGAAAGAAAACAACCCCGACAAAAGCCGCTGACGAAACGGAAATCGAATATACTTTCAAAGACGTGCCTGCGGGCGAAGCTGTGCTGACTTTCGGCGATATAAACGTCAGCCGTGACGAATATGAATTTTTCTTCCGTCAGAGCTATTCAAATACCCAGAATGCCGCTCGTCTCAATTTCCAGGATTTTGCAAGGCAGAAGGCAGGCGAAGAATATAACGAAGCGAATCTCAGCGAGTATTACAATCAGTACGCTGAGGAATACTTCAAAGAGAATCCCCACGCTTTCGATTATTCAAAGCCGATGAACAATCAGCCTACCACCGCTCTTGATGCGGACGAAAAAGAAATCTCGTGGCAGGAATACATCAGAAACGATGCGATCAATACTCTTAAAAATTACAGAATCAAGTATCAGCTTGCCGTTGACAGCGGAATGGAAGTCACCGAAGATATACAGTTCCAGGTTTATTCCCATATTGAAGGACTGAGAAATGCCGTAACTCAGGGAGGCGGCAGTTCGCTCAAATCTTATCTTCAGATGCTTTTCGGCGAAGCGTGCGACGAAGAATTTTTCAAAAACGAGCTTATCAGAGAGTATATGGCTTCAAAATACGACAGCGAGAGCCTGTTGAGCAAGATAGATTCATACTCTGACGACGAAGGCGGTTTATGACAAAGACAATGCAAAGTATGATTTTGCCGACATATTTGTTTTTGAAGTAACTGACGAAGTCGCCAAAAAAGCTGATAAGGACAAACAGGAGCTCGCAGAAGCTATTTATAAAAACACAAAGGATCTTAACGGATTCACTGCAGCGATCCAGGACGAAATTGACATTTCGTCAGATAAAACTCCGCTTCCGGGCGTTCCCGGCAATTATCTTGAGCAGACCTATTCGGCTGAAATGAGCAAATGGGTTTATGACAGAGAGAGAAAAGCCGACGACGTAAATATGTTCAAAACAGCAAACGGATATACGATTGTTGTGATTCAGGTGCCGGCATACAGCAAAAAGGACTGCATAACCTACCGTGAGATAACCCTCAACAAAACAGACGAAGAAGGCAAAGCTCTGAGCGAAGAGAAGCTTGCCGAGCTTGAAACAACGGCAAACGATATTCTCAAAGCCTGCACAAAGAAAAAGGCTGACGAAAATACTTTTGCTTACTACGCTCTTTCAAAGTCAAATTCGCAGAGCGCATCTGCCGGCGGACTTGTAAGCTGTGTGCCTGCAGACGAAATGACTGCGGAAATCAAGGAATGGGCAACGGCGGACAAAAAGCAGGGCGATGTTGATCTGATCGAAACCGACGAAGCGTATATAATTCTCCGCTTTGAAAAGAATTACGGCGACTACTGGAATTATGCCGTAAGGAGCGAAAAGGCTGCGGAAGACAACGAAAAATCCCTTACCGACTCAAAGGATAACGATTACGCAACGAACTTTGACAAGAGCGCTCTTGAAACGTTTGAAAGCGGACTTATTGCAAGCATAAATAAAATTTATCTCGGTATAGGCGCATAAATTATTATCCCCTCCCGGACACTTGACAAATTCTTCGGGAGGGGTTTATACTTTAATCAGAAAAACAGAAGGAGGAGTTGTTATGAAAAAAGCTATATCTGTAATTTTGGGTATGATGATTATTATAGGCATTCTCGCTGTCGGGGCAGCGGCGGAAGAAGTCGAAGAGCCTGTATTTAATTATTCATACAAAAGCGGCGATATAGTCGATTTGCAGGCTGACATATACCCTCTATTGCAGAAATACATAAAAACCGGTGTTCGCTCTCATGTAAATATTGTATTTAATGCTGACACAACGGAACCGATATCAGGAGCAGGCGGAGAATGGGACGATGATACATATTATCCTGCCGGAATCAAAGGTGTGGGGATTCCTTTAATTGATTCTCTTACCTTTTCAGGCACGGGAGCTATCCTGCTGGATATGAATTATGCCTTTTCAGGCAGTAACGTAAAGGAATTGTATTTGCCATATAATATGTACTCATTTGATTTTGATGCTTGCGAATATTCAATATCTAAGTTTATAGTAGGTTATTCGGGAGAACCTTTAGTTTCCGATGAAGGATTATTTATGTTTGAAAACAGTCAGGAACTTGAAACAGTCACTGTTGACAATCCTTCAGACCTGATTTTCAGATGGGCTTTTTACCGTTGTCCGAAACTTAAAATCGTTCATTTTACAGATAAAGTTACAACTATATGCAGAAGTATGTTTCAGAACTGCACATCGCTTGAAAACATAGAAATTCCTCCTACAATCAGTAAAATATGCGACTGTGCTTTTTATAACACAGGACTTAAAAGTATTTATATACCCGAAACTGTAACCACTATAGAACCGTATGCCTTAGGCTATCAAGGAAATAATCCCTTCTCGACTGATAATATTTATTGGGCAGGACGTTTCATAGGAGATTGCGCTGAAATTATACAAAAATACCCTGAAAAATACAATTTGACCAAAGTCGAAGGTTTTAAAATCTACGGCGTTCCGGGCAGTGAAGCCGAGCGTTACGCTAACGAAAACGGATTTGAGTTTATTTCGGCAGACGAGATGCCTGATGAAAACAGAGTATACTCCGCTCAGGTTATGCAGCAGGCAAATATCGGCGAATATGCCGAGGTTTCCGTTGCCGCAAGCGCAGGCGCAGATAAAATCCAGTTTATCAACAGCGATGGCAAAACCATAACGTATTCCAGAGACAGCTCAAAAGTACAATCAATAAAAACCGCTTCTGAAA
>CADAMY010000084.1 GCA_902789095.1 Oscillospiraceae bacterium
CGAAATATCAGCCAACGTTTGAATAATCAAGAACAAGTACAGCTGATGCCGCCTGAGCTGCTGCCGCAGCGTCTGAAGATGAAATGTCACCTGAATTATCGATGTCAGCTGCGTACTTAGCAGCGCCAGAGAAGCTTGCATAAGAAGCGCCAACCTGTGCGATTGCTGCTGCGTCGGAAGAACTTACATTACTGTCGCCATCAACGTCGCCGAGAACAGCGATCTTGAAGGTAAGAACAGTATTGCCGCTGCTGTCTGTAACAGTAACTGTTTTGCCTGTTGCGATTGCATCATAATTGAATGTTGCTGTGCCGCCCTGAACATTGAAGTAATCAGCGATTTCAATTCCGCTGTCTTCCGGATAAACACCGAGAAGGATGTTTTCGCCGTCTTCTTCAACAAGTATGGGAGCTTTTGCTGCGTTGCCGGGGTTCTGAGCTACAGTTGTGATTGTAATCTTTTCATCCTCGCCGCCTACTTCGATAAGTCTCTTCTGACCTTCGATGAGTTCAATGTAAGCTGTGTTTACTTTGTTCTGAACTGCAGATGCATCATTCTTGGTAGCATTTGCGAAGTTAACAGCTCTCTGGTAATTGTTCCAGGATTCTGCTGTGTAATCTGATTCAACAAATCCCTTAGCTGCTGCTTCAGAGATAGCTCTGTTGAGCTGAGTCTTAACTGTTGCAACAGGAAGAAGTCTGCCGTAGTAGAGTGAAAGTCTGTGCTGTTTGTAAGCAACGTCGAGAGCAGTCGGAATAGGAGTTACGCCAGTCTCTTCGTCTGCTGTTGTGTAGTAATCAACAAAGCTGTTAGCTTCTCTTGATTCTTCTCTGTAGTTTGACCATGTGTAGGTCTTGTAGTTAGCTGCGCTGAAGAATGAATAGCCTGCTTCGTCATATTCAATACCGTCGTTTGAAGGTTCGATTGTATCGATATAGTTCTGAAGAGCTGTAACGCCGCCTGTTGCAGAAGCTTCAAGAGCTTCAACTGCTGCTTCAAGAGCTGTAGCTGCTGCTTCATATTTAGCTGCCGGGCAAGCTGCTGCCGCCGCTGGTGTTCTTGTGTTGATGAAGCCTGTAGCAATCTTCGGAGTCTGAACAACTGCTGCTGCTGCGCTCATAGCTGTTAAGTAAGCTGCGAATGCTGCTGAGTTGTAGTCAGATGCCTGACGCTGAGCGTCAACTTCCTTATGGAAGAGGTCGTTAAGACCATGGTCGTTGTAAAGGCAGATGTTTGTAGCTTTAGAGATTGTAGCTGCGCCTCTTACGCCTACGGTCTGAGTGTACTTCTGGAAGCCGTAAGTTCCGAAAGCTTCAGTCTTCTGTTCTTCTGTTCCTTCATAACCGTCTAATACATAAGGTTTAACTGTTGCAATACCGCCTGCAAGAGCTGTAAATGAATCAGGGTTAAGTTTAACGAAGGAAACGTCAGTAACAACCTTGGACGCTGCTGATGATGTACCTGTTGAGGTTGCAGTCATCGTTGAGCTTGCGTTTGTTGTGTTCTGGATTCTGAATGAAAGGTCATCAAGTAATTCGGGATCTGTGCCGTAAATACTTGTGTTACCACCCTTTGCAATATATGTGCCGGATGTTGTTGTCCATTCAGTCTGCTCGTCTGTATTGTTCTTTGAAATACATGTGTAGATACGAGCTGTAAGCGGTGAAGATGTAAGGTTTGAACCGTCTTCGGTAAGAACGTTGTAGTTTACGGTAACGATTGTGTTCTTAGCGCCGGTAACAGCACCTGTGATCTTAACTGTTGTGGATTCGCCGCCCTTAAGGATCGGGTTAGAGATGTTGCCGATTGTGAAGTCCGGGCAGGTGATGCTTTCAAGTTTGATTGAATAACGTGAATCTCTGTGCTGAACACCGTTTCTGTCGGTGTAAGCAGTGTTGATACCTGATGAACGGTTAGTGATCTTGAAGTCGATATTAGCTGTTGAAGTGTAATAGAAGTCTTCAAGGTCGAAGTCAGGTGTCTTGAATTTCTGGTCTGTTGTAAGACCAAGAGCTGTACATACAATCGGAACAACTGCGGGAACGAGAGTGTTTCTGTAGCTGTAAAGATCGGTGAAGAGAGCGCCTACCATGTTGCCGAGAGTGTTCTTTGTTACAAGAGCCTCGAAAGTGGTAACTGTCGGGATGAAGCCCGGGAATACAAGGTTAGCTGTTCTTGCTACTAAGCGAAGAAGAACTTCCTTGGGTGATTTGTGGAGCTCTGAACCTGCCGGCTGGTTAGCAAGAAGGTTGAAGATAGGTGTGAAATTAAGGTTAAGGATGTTGCTTACTAAAACATCTTTAACAAGTGACTCGAATGTAACAGTACCTGACGGGAACTGAGTTGCATCGAACCATGAATAGTTATCAAGGATAACTTTGAGAAGTTTGTCAACGTTATTCCATACGGAATCGTTCTTGTTGAGTGTGATACCGCTGAGAAGTCCGCCCCACTCGTCAATAACCCATGCGAGAGCCTGTTTGCCGAGCTCGTCAACGCCGATGCCGTAGCTGAGGCCTAAACCGGGGTTATCGTTAAGAGCTTTTACGCCGAAATCTGCAAGCATCTTATAGATAGTATTGATCTGATCTACAGGATAAGCAGAATTGCTGCTGTAATCTCTTTCGGGAAGGTTGACAGCCATGATGTCCTTGATTGTGTAGTTAGCAACCTTGATAAGGTTGTCAGCTGTTTCAGGAACCCAAACGCCGTCGATTGAAGAATTGATGATAGTACGTGCAACATAAGCAACGATTTCCATATCGGTCATTGCATCAAGTTCTTCGGGAGTCTTAACCTCAACATAAGAAGCAAAGAACTCATCGCCTGTAGCTGCAAGAACTTCAACACCAATATTAATGATATTGGATACGATCATATCGTTATCGCCGAGTTCCCATCTGAAGTCAAGATCAGGAGCGAGAACAGCATTAACAACTGAACCGATGATGTTGTTGAGCTGGCTGAAGAATGTGTCTGTTGTGAACGTGTACTGCGGGATCGTGAAGTTGAAGCTGCCGTCAGCGTTCAGATTGAAGTAACGTTTATACTTTGCAACTTCATCAGCATGATTTGTCATAAGTTCATTTTCAAGATCAGGAAGCCAATCCTGATTTGCCTTCTTAACTACCCATGCGTTGTAGATTGCCTTGAGACCAAGGTCAATTGAGTTATAGGTAGAACCTGCTGAGAGATCAAGAAGATCAGTGTAGCTGGCAAATGTCGGGAATTCTTTAGCAACTGTTGTGTTGATAAGATCCTGAACCATTTTATCAACTGTAACGTTTACGGGGCTCGGTACTACCTGTCCCGGATATGCAAGCTTATAAAGCATTTCTTTAAGCATATCGGGTACGCTGAGATCGTTGATGTCCGGTACGAACTGAGCAACGATAGCACCCATATCAAGCTCGCCTTTGATAAACGGAACAAGAAGTTCGCTGCTGTTATCATAAAGGAATTTAAGGAGCGAGTTGATAACCGCTGTGTCTGTTGATGATCTTCTGCGCTCTGTCAAAGCTGAAATGTTGAGCTTTGATAAATCGCCGAGAAGGCCTTTGAATTGAGTCCAAAGTGAACCGTTGAGGATTGTGTTTACACTGTCAAGAGCATTATCGATTGATGTAAGATTAAGCTCACCAACCATGATGTCGTCCTGTGTAAGTACAATCTGTTCTTTGCCAAGCATACGGTCAACTTCGTCAAGAGCTGCTGTTGCGTACTGCTCAGGAGTGAGCTCAGCGCTGTCGATTGAATTGTAGCTGATAGCGTCATCCAACCAATCTGCGCGCGCACTGGCAACTATTGAAACAGAAGAGAAAACCATAATGATAGCAAGGATCATGCTTAACAATTTTTTAGACTGTTTCATACTTTTGGATACACCTCCATAAATATTTGGTATATAAATACCATGGTTTCGTGTACTTTATTTGGCATCGCCGTACACTTGCGATGTGGTCTTCGGAACGCATCCGATCCGTTTGCCGGAGCAGCCGGAGCGGCTTTGCTCTTTAAGCCATTTTACCAGAATCCCTTACGTCGGGATGGTGTACAGATTCTCTGCGATTTAAACCGTTTGTAAAAAGGCGCAAATTACCCACTACACCATTTCTATGGTTATTTTAAATATAACCCATAACATGCCTTTTGTCAATAAAATTTTAAAAAATATTTGAGCAAAAAAGAAATATTTGTGCATAATAAACAGTTTGAGATCACTTATTTTGTGCATACCTTTTCCAGGAATAAATGTAAAGTTTTCGGCTTTACACAGTTTTAGCTATGTAAAGCTTTTTGCCCTTACGAAATTTACTATACATTTTATAATATATATAATTAGCAGCATAATATTTTTTGGCAATATACGGGTAAATGTCGCAAAAACACTTGATTTTCATTTAAAATTAATCTATAATCTATATGTTAAACTTTTTCAGGTAAATATCTTCCAATGGAGGTAGCATTATGAAACTTGCAAAAAAGCTCGCGGCAGTTGCCCTGGTGGTCGTTATGATTTTCCTTCTCGGCGCCTGCTCAAATGAAACTGAAGATATCCTTGATATCAGCACGGTAAATATCGGTATAATTACCAAAGGTGATGTTGAGGACGATGATTATTCTTCAGTTCATTTTGACGCATTCAGAACGGCATACGAATTTTCAGGAGCCGGTGGAAGCCAGATCACTAAAGAGCAGAATGTATCTCCCGCTGACGTCAACGCTATGGAATACGCGATGACCGACCTTGTTGAAAGAGGATGCCGCATTGTTGTAGGCACTCATCAGGGTTATTATTCCGAGCTTCTCAAATATGCTCAGCAGGAAGATAATCAGAACATTTTCTTTGCTGCAATCGCCGACTATAACCAGCCCGAACCTGCGGAAGAAAATATGGTTGCGGTTGTAATTAAAAAATATGAATCAGAATATCTTGAAGGTGTAATGGCAGGTATGTCCTCCAAATCCGGCAAAATCGGTTACGTTTCAGATAAGACTTATTATGAACTTGACAATGCCGATATCAACGCATTCCTGCTCGGCGCAAAGAGCGTAAACAGCAGCGCTTCCGTAAGTCTCGTTATTACAGATAACGTTAAAGACGGAATCGACAAAGTTATCGCTGCAGGATGCGACGTTATATATTCAAGAAATTACACAGTTAACGAAGAAACAGGCGAAAAATTCTTCACCGTTCCGGATTCATTGAATAAAGCAATGACACTCAATAAGGTCGACGGAGAGAAAGAGTTCATTTCAGGCTCTGTTGTAAATCTTGATTATATCTACACTCAGATTATTGACGATACCGTAAACGACAAATTTGCTGATCTCAATGAACGTACATGGGGCATAAAAGACGGCGCTGTTGATGTTGCGCCCGCTGCTGATACAGCCGTAAAAAATGCAGTCGATGCTCTTAAAGACAGATTCAACAAGGGCGAAGATGTTATCGGTATGACTCTTGAGCAACTCAACGCTTCATACCTTGACGGTGTTTCAGAAATCTGACATTAAAATCACAGCCCCATTACAGTAATTTATTACTATAACGGGGCTTTTATTTTTACTTCTAAAAAGGAGAATCTTTAATGAATAATCGTTATGAATATGCAAAAGAAATCTATTCAAAAATCGGCATTGATACTGAAGCAGTATTAAAAAAGCTTGCTGACGTTTCAATATCACTTCACTGCTGGCAGGGTGACGACGTTACCGGCTTTGACAGCCGAGAAGCTCTTTCCGGCGGAATACAGACGACAGGCAACTATCCCGGCAAAGCGACTACTCCGCAGGAGCTTATGGACGATCTTGACAAAGCTTTTTCTTATATGCCCGGTAAAAAGAAGCTCAATCTTCACGCAAGCTACGCAATATTTGAAGACGGTGAATTCGCTGACAGAGACGCTCTTGAACCTAAGCATTTCAAAAAGTGGGTTGAATTTGCAAAGGAAAGAAATATGGGTATAGACTTTAACCCTACGTTCTTTTCTCACGCTATGGTTAAGGATAATCTTACGCTTTCCTCCCCTGATGAAAACGTGCGTTCATTCTGGGTTCGTCATGGAATAGCCTGCATTAAAATTGCGGAATACTTCGCAAGCGAAACAGGTGTTCCATGCGTTATCAATTTCTGGATTCCCGACGGATACAAAGATATTCCGGCTGACAGATACGCTCCCAGAGCAAGATTCAAAAAATCGCTTGACGAAATTCTTTCAGTCCCCTATGACAAGAGCAAGGTTTACGTTACGCTTGAATCAAAAGTTTTCGGCATCGGTCTTGAATCATATACGGTAGGCTCGGCTGAATTCTGCCTTTCATATTCTGATTATAAAGGTATAACTCCGCTTATGGACAACGGCCATTATCATCCGACAGAGGTCGTATCTGACAAAATCCCGTCGCTCCTTCTTTTCAACGAAAAAATCGCTCTTCACGTAACGAGAGCCGTCCGCTGGGATTCAGACCACGTTGTTACGTTTGACGACGAAACAAAAGAAATCGCAAAAGAGATCGTACGCTGTGACGCGCTGGACAGAGTGTTTATTGCGCTTGACTATTTTGACGCATCTATAAACAGAATTGCCGCATGGGTAATCGGAACGAGAAACCTTCGCAAAGCGCTCCTTTTTGCCATGCTGCTTCCACATTATGAGCTGAGAAAAGCACAGGACGAGGCGGACTTTACAAAGCTTCTTGCTCTGAACGAAGAGTATAAGCTCTACCCGTTTGCAGACGTATGGCATGAATTCTGTAATCGTGAAGGCGTAATCGCAGACGAAAGCTGGCTTGACGAAATCAAAGAGTATGAAAATGACGTACTGCTCAAAAGATAAATATTTTAAAAAGCTGTCATTGCGGCAGCTTTTATTTTTTTTGCAATATAATAAATTTGACAACAGCAGGCTCTTATTATATAATTAGTATACTATTCTGACTCAGGGGTATTATAATGAAGAAAAACGAAACAACCAGCAAAAACGGTCTGACTCTCAAAGAGGACGCCGGTTATATGATGGGAGACGCCGGCAATCTTTTTGTACTGACATATATTTCATCTTTTCTGAAAGTTTTTTATACCGACGTTCTTAAAATTGCGCCGCAGAAAATCGCCAATCTTTTTTTTGGTCACAAGACTGTGGGACGCGATAAACGACCCGATGTGGGGAAATATCATTTCAAAACACAAGCCCGGTATTCACGGAAAATACCGTCCTTATATAAGAACGCTTGCCATTCCGCTTGCGCTGAGCGAGCTTATCTGTTTCTTTGATTTTACTAAACTTACGCAGAACGAAACGATGCTTCTCGTTTTTGCTTATATTACATATATATTATTCGGCATGCTTTATACGGGAGTGAACGTGCCTTACGGCTCTCTTGCTTCGGTAATTACCGACAACCCCGACGGCAGAACTCTGCTCTCAACAGCTCGCTCGATCGGCGCAGGCATCGGCGGCGCCGCACCGCTGCTCATAGCTCCGATGATTATTTATACAAAAGTTTCCGACAGCAGCGGCGGAACTTACAACGTTGCAAACGCCGGCGGAATGTTCGGCTTCGGTGTGATTATGGCGATTCTTTCTGCCGCATCGTACTTCTTCTGTTTTGCGGCAACAAGAGAAAGAGTTCCGTCCGACGCCGACCCGAAATTCAATATGAAAGAAACGTATTCTTCTATGTTCAAAAGCCGTCCTTTTATTGCTCTCGCTCTTACGGGAATCCTTATCAGCGGTCAGCTTCAATTCAATTCACTTAACCAGTGCCTTTATAAAAATTATTTCTGCAATACAAATCTCTCGATTCTCGGCACAATAGCGCAGTATCTTCCGATGGCTGTTATGATTCCGTTTGTGCCAAAGCTCGTTAAGCGTTTCGGCAAAAAAGAAATAATCGTTTTTGGTACGTTCTTTTCCGCTCTTGCTTCAATAATCACATACGTCGCAAAACCCGCAAGAGACAACCCGATGTTTTTCATAGTAATGCTGTTTATAATCGGCTTCGGTTATTCGTTTGTTTCAATAACCAACTGGGCTGTCGTAACAGACGTTATAGACTATCAGGAATATAAATCGGGAATCAAATGCGAAAGCTCAATTTACGCAGTTTATACTTTTGCCAGAAAACTCGGTCAGACAGCCGCAGATTACGGCGGACTGATGCTTCTTTCAAAAGTCGGGTATGATGCAAACGTTATGGCAAACGCGGGTTACGTCAGCGGCATCAGCAAAGGAATACTTAAAATATGCACGCTCATTCCTGCCGTAACTTACACGTTGATTTTCATACTTTTCAAATTCGCCTATCCCCTCACTAAAGAGAAGCTTCAGCCTGTATATGACTACATAAAGTCAAGAAACAGCAGCGCAGAAAACTGAACAGACAAAAAACACCGGAGATCATCAAATATGATCTCCGGCTTGTTTTGGGACTGATTTTTGTCCTGACTTTCCGAGCTATTAAACTGTTAAAACAAGACTAAATAAACGCATTAAATTATTCAATGCCCAACAACCAGTTAACTGATACGTCAAGAACTTCAGCTATTGCTTTAAGTTCATAATCCTGAACGCCTCTTAACTGACCTTCAAGTTTTGATAAACCCGAAGCGTTAAGCTCAATGCCTTTAATCTGAAGTTGAGCTAATAAATCTTTTTGTTTCATGCCTAATGTTTTTCTTTGTCCTTCAACTCGAGAACCAATAATGTTTTTATCTCCAAGCTCCTGCTTTCTGATCCTCACTGTTTCACCTTCTTTCAGCAGGCGCATGTTAAATACGCGCATAGCTATTATAACATATCTCATCAAAAATTTACAGTCAAAATTTATAAAAAATAATAAAAATGCAGAAGTTTGTTGAAAATGTACAATTTTGACTTTTTTGTATGGTATCAAATAATGAAATTTTTTTATAAATAATAAAATTACTGCTGAATTCAAGCTTTTTATTGTCCTTTTGAAATTTTTACTGCGTGACAAATTTATTGATTTGTTCTTTTATTTATGATATACTGTATAAAA
>CADAMY010000085.1:0-10646 GCA_902789095.1 Oscillospiraceae bacterium
GCAGTTGAAATTTGTTCGGACACATCAGCGGCCGCCACAATTTTTTCGGCATACGAAACATTGTAATTTGACACAAAGACAACTTTGATATAACGACTGACAAGTGGATCTTTTTCAATCAATTTGCGGACTTCATCAATCAATTTGATAATTGCTTTTGCTCTAAAGTATCCGGGCGCGGATTTTGCTCCGAAAATAAAGGTTGTCGGCTTAAAATCTTTTAGTTCACCGTTTTTAATTTCAAAATAAAGTTCCATAATTGTAAGTGCATTCAGGAATTGACGCTTATATTCATGCAGACGCTTGATTTGTACATCAAATACGGTTTCGGGATCAACTTTTATGCCGTCATGCGACGCAATGTAATCGGCAAGTACTTTTTTATTGTCTTGTTTGATAGCTATAAATCGGTCAAGGACCGCCTTGTCTCCGGCGTAATGCTCCAGATTCTTTAGCTCATCAAGATTTGTCAGCCAGTTGCTATTTCCGGATAATTCGGTAATCAATGCAGACAACTCCGGATTACACAATCCGAGCCAGCGGCGTTGGGTAATTCCATTGGTTTTGTTTTGGAACTTTTTCGGCATCCTGTCATACCAACATTTTAAAACGTTATCTTTTAATATTTCGGTATGAATTTGTGCTACCCCGTTGATATATTTTGAGCAATAGCACGCAAGATATGCCATATGAAGCGTTCCGTGCTGAATAATCTCAACTTGCGGTCTCAACTCGTCCGAAAAGCCGGTCGCTGTCAGTTCTTTTTTAAATTTTCGATCGATCTGAACGATAATCGACGCAACATCAGGGGATATTTTTCTTACAAATTTCATATCCCACTTTTCAAGGGCCTCTTGCATAATAGTGTGGTTGGTATAATTGAATACTTCACAGGCGGTCTCCAACGCTTCGTCAAATTCGACTCCCTCCAGTTCAAGCAGTCTGATAAGCTCCGGAATTGAAATGACGGGATGAGTATCGTTAAGTTGAATGGTAACATATTCGGAAAGCTTTCCGAAATCATTGCCATGTACGGCTTTAAACTTTCTTAAAATATCCTGCAAAGATGCCGACGAGAAGAAATACTGTTGTTTCAAGCGGAGCAGCTTGCCGGCATTGGTGCTGTCATTGGGATAGAGAACACGGGAAATATTCTCGGCACTGTTTTTCCTTTTGAGAGATTTATCGAATTTTTGCTCGTTAAACAGTTCAAAGTCAAAGTCATTAACCGCTTCCGCCTGCCAAAGCCTTAAGGTACCGATATTATCCGTTGCATAACCGATTATGGGAATATCATATGGCACAGCAATTACGGTTTCATCGCCGAAAACAACTTTTACCTTTTCATCCTCCTTGCGAACAGACCACGGGTCACCGTAACGGGTCCAGTCATCAAGTAATTCTTTCTGAAATCCGTTTTCAAAGCTTTGCTTAAACAAGCCGAATTTGTAGCGGATTCCGTATCCGTCAAGCGGCAGATTAAGCGTTGCAGCACTGTCCAGAAAGCAGGCAGCAAGACGTCCAAGTCCGCCGTTTCCGAGAGCGGCATCCTCAATATCTTCCATCAGATTGATGTTTGTGCCGTATTTTTTCAAAATGCATGAAACCTCATTGCTGAGATTTAGGCAAAACAAATTATTGTAAACCGCACGGCCGACCAGAAATTCAGCAGAAAAATAATACGCACAACGCTGCTGTCTATGTTTTTGTCGGGAGGCCGACCAACGATCTGATATTTCCGCCATGACGGCACGAGATACCACATTATGCAACTCATTTGCGTTTAAATTCTTCAGTTCCTTCTGATATTCGGTTTTTGCGAAAAGAACGAGCGTTTCTTCTAAATCTATCATAACCAATCAATCCTTTCTCATTCTCGAATACAGTTTTGTTAAATATCGGAGCATTTTAAAATTCTCACTGTTTATATCTTCCTTGCGTGCACGCCATTGCCAGTTTCCTCCGACGGTTGACGGCGTATTCATCCTGGCTTCCCCGCCGAGTCCCAGAATATCCTGCATAGCGATAACCGATGTGTCGGCAACGCTTGCATGAGCACAACGAATCATGGCAACGTTCAGGTTTCTTGCACAGTTTAAATATTGTTTAGCAAAGCGCAGATCTTCTCGCTGCAGGCTTTTTTGCCAGCCAAGGACAGTATCATTATCGTGTGTACCTGTATACACTACGCAGTTTTTATCATAGTTGTGCGGCAAATAGTCGCTTTCCTCACGGGAATCAAAAGCAAATTGTAAGACTTTCATTCCGGGAAATTTACTCCTCTTGAGCAGTTTTTGTACGCTGTCGGTTAAAAAGCCGAGGTCTTCGGCAATAATCGAAATTTTGCCAAGCTGCGCCTTAAGTGTATTAAACAGGTCCATTCCCGGACCCTTTCTCCATACACCCTCTTTGGCGGTGCTGTTTCCGGCTTTTACACAGTAATAGGAATCAAAGCCTCTGAAATGATCAATACGGACAACATCATACAATTTTAAAGCTTCGCGAATCCGTTTTACCCACCAGGAATAGTGATCGTTTTTCATATATTCCCAGTCATAAAGCGGATTGCCCCAAAGCTGCCCGTTTTCTGAAAAAGCATCCGGTGGACAGCCTGCCACTTCGATCGGCTGCATTTCATCATTTAACAGAAATTCCTTTGGATCCGACCAGACATCGGAGGAATCAAGTGCAACATATATCGGTAAATCTCCAATTATTTTGATGCCAAGATTATTGGCATAGTTTTTTAATTTATTCCATTGCTCAAAGAACAAATACTGGAGCATTTTGTAATAGTCTGTCTGTTCTTTACACTTTTCACGATAATAGGCAATGGCATTCGGTTCTCTTTTCCGTATGTCACTTTCCCATTCGCCAAACGCCTTTCCCGAATGCTCGTCCTTTATTGCCATAAAGAGAGCGAAATCATCAAGCCAGAACGCATTTTCGCGGCAAAAATCATGATAATCGTTCGGAAGTCTCTTAAAAAAGTGCTTTTGTACTTTTTTAAAAACCTTACGGCGCTGACTATACAAGAGTCCGTAATCAACCCTTTGGGGATCCGAACCCCAATTTATATCGGCATATTCATCTGCTTTTAGATAACCCTGATTTTCAAGCGTTTTTAGATCAATAAAATAAGAATTACCGGCAAATGTTGAAAAGCTTTGATACGGAGAATCACCGAAAGATGTCGGACATAAGGGCAGTATTTGCCAATAAGTCTGTCCGCTTTCATACAGTAAATCAACAAATGCGTAAGCATTTTCACCGAAAGTACCGATGCCGCTGTCTCCAGGCAGCGATGAAATATGCATCAACACTCCGCTTGTTCTCAAGAACACACCTCCTAAAATCTGCGTTATGATAAATCTGCTTTGACAGATCAGTCACAAATCAATTCTTCGGTTTCCTTATCAAAAATATGAACACGGTTTGTGTCAAGATAAAGGGCAACATCTGAATTGTTCTCTACTTTTCTATTTGACGGAACATTGGCAATAATCTTTTCTCCGCCAAGCTCGCCGTAAAGATAAATCTCCGACCCCATCATCTCAGCAATTTCAACATGAAGATCAATGCGGTTAGTTTTGTTTTCATTTTCATATTTTTCATTCGCATGTAAATCTTCAGGTCGGATTCCGAATACAATTTTCTTTCCGAGATATCCTCTCAATTTTTCATTGTTCTGCATTCTTTCCGGAAGAGAAATCGTATAACCGGAAAATTCTAAATATAAAATATGATTATTCTCAACAAGGACTGCATCAACAAAATTCATTTTCGGCGTGCCAATGAAACCTGCCACAAACATATTACATGGATGTTCATAGAGCTCAGACGGTGTATCAACCTGTTGAATAAAACCGTCTTTCATTACTACGATTCTGTCAGCCATGGTCATTGCTTCTGCCTGATCATGTGTAACATATACAAATGTCGTCTGCAGCTTTTGATGAAGACGAATGATCTGACTTCTCATCTCGGCGCGAAGCTTTGCGTCAAGATTCGACAAAGGCTCGTCAAGTAGGAAAACCGCCGGATCACGAACCATGGCACGTCCGAGTGCAACACGCTGACGCTGACCTCCCGAAAGGGCTCTGGGCTTACGGTTTAGATAGTCTTCAATCTCAAGAATCTTGGCGACCTCTCTAACCTTACGATCAATTTCTTTTTTATTGACTTTACGAAGCTCAAGAGCAAAAGCCATATTTTTATAAACTGTCATATGAGGATAAAGTGCATAAGACTGGAAAACCATTGCGATATCACGGTCCTTCGGTGCATCATCGTTTACCCGTTTGTCTCCGATAAGCAAATCTCCGGAAGTTACTTCTTCAAGACCGGCAATCATACGAAGTGTTGTTGATTTTCCACAGCCGGACGGTCCAACGAGAATAATAAACTCCTTGTCCTTTATCTCAAGATTAAGATCAGATATAACCGTATTTCCGTCCTCATAGGTTTTTGTTATATTTTTCAGTGTAATAGATGCCATGTATTTCATTCCTTTCAGTAAAATTGAATCATCAAACAGAAATAACGCTTTCTCCCTTCAACAGCTCAAAGGGAATTAGAATGTGTGACGATTCCTGTTTCGCTTTGCCGATCGTTTCAAGCAAGGCGTTTGTTCCGCATTCTGCAAGCTGTTCTTCATACTGCCTGATTGTGGTTAGTCTCGGGTTCATATACTGTGTCAGCGGCAATCCGTCAAAGCCGGTAACGGAGATATCCTGCGGAACACGAAGACCCCTGTCGGTAAGCTTTCGGATTGCACCGATCGCCTGAACATCACTCATCGAAAAAACAGCAGTCATATCTCCGAATTTTTCAATCAGTTCTTCGGCGGCCTTTTCACCGCCTTCAAAAGAATACTTTGACGTCTGATAATGGGTTTCAAAATCAAAAGGCAGATCATGCTTTTTCATTGCCTTCATAAAGCCTTTAAAACGACGATCGGAAATCTCGGATTTGTTTATATCGCCTCCGATAACACCGATGTTTCTGTGACCGTTTGCGATAAGATATTCGGCAATTTCCTGCGCCGCCGAAATGTCATCCGTTCCGACACTTGACAACATTTTGTTTGAAACATTATTCGCCTGATTGGTAATTAGCACACAGGGAACTTTAATTTGATTGAAGTCGGCTTCATATCGTTCAGGGTTACCACCCAGAAATATAATCCCTGCCGGGCGCTTTTCATAATAAATTTTCAAGGCGGTCTTTGCTTCGTTATCATATTCATCAAGCACATACACCGAAGAGGTGTATATTGTTTCCCCGATTTTCTTTTGAACGATTTCAAGAATCGAGTTAAGAAGAATGTTCGAGACACCTTTTACCAGTATCGCAATATATCTGCCTTGCATTTTGAGATGCTGAGCATTTGTGTTTCGAACAAAATTATATTTTTCGGCAACCTCTAAAATTGCTTTTCTTGCGGTTTCGCTGACATTTGGCTGATTGTTCAGTACCCTTGACACGGTGCCGACAGCGTATCCTGACAATTTTGCAATATCCTTAATTGTCATATAATCAATCCTTTTTGATTTTTGATTCTGTATCCGATATCGCAGATTATCCTTTTACTGCACCGGCAATAACACCTTTAATGATATGCTTTTGGCAAAGCAGATAAAATACTATAATCGGTATAATGGCAAGAACAAGCATTGCCATGAAGCCACCCATATCGGTATCTCCGTAGGCACCTTGCATCGCAATTTGTATAGCAACAGGAATTGTCTTGTTACCTGTTCCGAGAATTAGGTACGGAAGCAGATAGTCGTTCCATATCCACATCGCATTTAGTATCGCAACAGTGATAGCAGTTGGCTTCAATATCGGGAACACAACCCTAAAGAAGCATTGAAGGGGATTACAGCCATCGATTGTTGCCGCTTCTTCAATTTCAAGCGGTATGCTTTTTACAAAGCCGGAAAGCATAAATACCGAAAGACCGGCACCAAAGCCGAGATATACAAACACAATTCCGAGAACATTGTTAAGATTAAGCTTTCCGACAATATAGGTCATGGTAAACATGACCATCTGAAACGGAACAATCATACTGAAAACAAATGCATAGTAAAGACCTTTTGTCAATTTGTTTTTTACTCTTATCAGGTACCATGAGGTCATTGAAGTACAAACGACAATTAGTATAACTGAAGCTACGGTGATGAAAAGGGATCTTCCGAAGGCTGCCAGAAAGCCTGATGATTTCAGTCCGTTTAGGTAGTTTTCAAAGCCGACAAAGGTTTCGGAATTTGGAAAAGCAAACGGTTCGGAGGAAATATAAAGCTTTGATTTAAAGGAGTTAATGAGCACCAAAATCATAGGAACCATAAATAACACTGCTAAAGCAGAGAGGATTACGGTTATGATAATATTTGTGCTTTTTTTTGCGCCTGCCGTCATTGTTCTACCTCCTTACTGCGTGTTGCTCTAAGCTGTAAGAAAGCAATCAAGGCAACAATAATAAAGAAGATAACCGCTTTTGCCTGTCCGACACCTGCCCATCCGATTCTTCCATAGAAGGTTTTGTAAATGTCAAGAGCCAGCATCTGAGTTGACTTGCCCGGAGCACCGCCGGTAAGTGCCAGGTTCTGGTCGAACATCTTGAATGAGTTTGTCAGTGTTAAGAACATACAAATCGTTATAGAAGGCATCACCATCGGGATTGTGATTTTAAACAGTGTTTTTGTTTTGGAAGCACCGTCAATAGCCGCCGCTTCTATTAAATCTCCCGGAATGTTTTGTATTCCGGCAATATATATAACCATCATATAACCGATCAACTGCCAGTTATTCAATATGACAAGTCCCCAAAAGCCGTAAGTTGAGGATTTAGTAATATCTGAATTTACAAGCATATCAAGTACACCGTTAATAAGAAGCTGCCAGATATATCCGAGCACGATGCCTCCGATAAGATTAGGCAGGAAAAACACCGAGCGGAAAAAGTTTGTTCCTTTCATTTTTCTTGTCAGTAGCATGGCAAGTGAAAATGCGATGATATTTACGGTGATGATTGATACAATGGTAAAAAGTGTTGTGAAAATAAGCGCATTTAAAAAGTCGTGATTTGGATCGGTAAAAATCTTGATATAGTTGTCAAGACCTACAAACTGTGCGTTTGTAACCGTCGTGAACTTTGTAAATGAGAGCCCGACACCCATAATGAACGGAGCGACAAAGGCAATAATAAATGCGATTAAGGTTGGCAACACAAACACAGGGAAATATTTTTTTAGGCTTTTATTCATATGATTCACCTTATTTTTGCCAAGCAAAAACTTACCTTTCTTGCATTTCCTTTACGGAAACTGCCTTTATTATAAAATCTGTTTGAATTTACAGATTTACTGACAGTCCGTTTTTTCTGTTTTTTATGCAGAACGCTCTGCCAATTACACGTTCAGCAGAGCGTTCTTTTCAATTGACGGAATACCGCCGTTTTTAACTGTTATTCAATCGCTGCACTTTCGGAAGCCCATTCGTTTACAACAAGCTCTTTTACTTCGTCGAATGTCTTTGTACCCTGAGCGTACTGCAAGAGAGCAGCACCAAAATCATCCTTGAATGTCTGTGATGGGAACAGTGTGAAGTTCCAAGGAACTGTATTGATTCCGTCTTTATTCATCCATAAAAGTACTTCCTTAGCAAGAGGATCGGTGGGCTTTTCGTTGTCTTCAAATGTATCAAACGGGGCGATGAATCCCAATTTGTTGGTTACATAGTCCTTACCTGTCTTACTTGAATACAGCCAGTAGATAAAGTCTTTAGCAGCCTTCTGCTCGCCGGCTGAAGCCTGGGAGTTAACACAGAAGAAGTTTTCGGTACCGATGCAAAGGCCCTGTGATTCTTCGCCGTCTACACCTGTGTAGATTGGAAGATACTTCACGTTTTCAGCCTTAACTTTGTTGCCCTTAACTTCAGAAATCTGTCCCCATGCCCAGTTGCCATTCTGAACCATTGCACATTTTTCAAGGGCAAATTCAGCCATGGAGTCGTTAACGGTTTTTGTGCCGAGTTTGGAAGAATCAACAGTTGAGTTGTTGATATAAAGGTCAAAAATGTTTTTAAAATTATCAGCATAATCAAATTTCAGTGTTTTTGTTTCGTCGGATGTCAAGTCAACATTGTTGGCTTTAAACTCCTGATATACAGGGAGGTTAGCAAGATGAGTCTGCCATCTCCAGTCTTCACCGCTCTTGAGAGAGGTGCTTGCGAATACGCCGTCAATACCAAGGGCGTCTTTGTTTTTTTGCATATCCTCTACAACTTCTTTAAGAGCTGCAAAGTTGTTGATTTCGTCCATTGATGTGTATTTGGTAGCTTTATTGTCAAGGGCGAAATATTTATCCATAATAGCCTTGTTATAGATAATGCCATAGCCTTCTACAACATAAGGAACACCGTAAGCCTTACCATCAACTGTTACTGCAAGAGATTTGTCGGTAAGGTGGTTGTAAATTTCGCTGTCGGTAAGATCTGCACAATAATCTTTCCAGTTCAGGTATCCTTTCGGACCGTTAATCTGGAAAATTGTGGGAGCTTCATCTGTGGCCATCTTGGACATTAAGGTTTGTTCGTAGGTATTGTTTGCTGCTGTTTCAACAATAACCTTTACGCCGGTTTCTTCCTCATACTTTGCGGCGATTTCCTGATAGATGTCTGCAACTTCAGGTTTGAAATTCAAATACCTGATTTGTTTTGCAGATTCAACATCATCGCCGGTATCGGTTTTTCCGCAAGCGGTAAAGATACCGATCACAAACAGTGAAGCAAGGGTCAATGCAATGATTTTCTTTAGATTTTTCATCATATTTTACTCCTTTGTAAATTGTTTTTTTGAAACTGGAAACGTTTCCAATTGCAACTTTACTATATCACACCTCTTTTATGTTTTCAATCCTTTTTTAAATGATTTCCGAGAATAAAGGAGTTGCTTTTATGAATCTGAATGATTTTGACAAAACTGTCCCGTATATCAAAAAAAGGGGCATCGGCGGCTATTTTCAGCTTATCTTTCATAATTTTTTCGATTTTATCTTATTGAATCTCGTATTCACCCTTACCTGTCTGCCACTTATAACGTTCGGTGCCTCGTATAAGGCTCTGATTCAAGTTTGCAACAAGTACGCCGAGGATAAGGTAGTTTATCCGATCCGCGAGTATTTTGCTTATTTTAGAAACGAATTTATAAAAAGCACTGTTTACGGATTATTTTTCTTAATTATGTTTTTCTTGATTGATTTTTCCTGCGTTTTCTATTTTAACCTGTCAAAACGGATTTCATTGATGATTATTCCTGCGGTTGTCTGTGCCGGTTGCCATATTGTGCTGACCATGATTATGAATTGGTTTTTTCCTCTTTTCACTAAAATTGAACAAAGTTTTAAAGCACTGATTTCAAACTCGTTTATTTTGGCTTTCGGCAATATAAAACCAACGCTGTGCTATTTACTTTCGGTTATTATTTGTGTTACGCTGATAGCCTTTTTATTTCCGTATAGTGTACCGTTCGTTGCCCTGCTTCCGTTTTTTATTGTTGCACTTGCGTCAAGCTGCGGTACTGTTGAAAAAATCAATAAAGCATTTGAAATAAAAGCAACTTATAAAAACACCGAAAATGACAATGAACAATAAAAAATATTAATTAGCAACTTATAAAAACACCGAAAATGACAATGAACAATAAAAAATATTAATTTCATAGATTTTGATTATGATACATTTATAAATGATTTTTTGTATTAGGATTCTATTTCTACATACTTATTACAGATAGGTGAAGCGGTTAACAAATTTTCAAGTGAATTTATTGAAGCATCAAAAGACGAAATGGATTGGCGTGCAATCAAGGGAATGAGCAATCTTTTTGCTCACGCTTATGATTCAATGGATCTTGATAAAATTCGGGAAACGGAAATTGACGATATTCTTGTTTTGAAGGCCAATATCGCCTGATTAATATATAACTTGGCTTGACAGAGCAGTAAATGCAAAAAAATATGTATCTCAACAAAGAAATATCTGAAACAGCAGTTTTGGAAATAATTAGAACTGAATAAATAGTTATAGCCGGAGTATAAACAAGCTCCGGCTATTCTTTCAGCAATTCAACAGCTAACTTGAATCCTATTTCAAACGCCTAACATTCAATCAGTGAAGCGTATTCCGTAAAGCAATCGACATATTTTTCAAACACATCAGGAGATAGTGTTTCGTTATGATTAGCAATCAGCGAAACTAATTCTCTCTCTTCATCGGTAATAACCTTATCTTCATTTGGTCTGATGTTACCATACCATAGTTCTTGTAATATTGACATAAAATCACTCCCTTGCAGTACCACAACATACCGCAAGAGAGTTAAATTATCCTTTCAAGTGCCTTTATATTCTTTTTGTAAATTTGTTTTATCAAAGCCGGTAAAAAATCTGTGCTTGAGTTCGCAGATTCCTGACCACAACAGAAAAAACGAGGGTGCAGAAACAGTGCGCCACGTGAAAATTCGGCAGAAAAAACGGACGGGTGTTGTTTTCCAATGTCTGTATGAACGAACTTTGTATCGCGGTATGCGCTTCCCCGCTTCTGAACGGAAATCAATTTCACGATGCGGTCAAAGGCGGAAT
>CADAMY010000085.1:10656-12152 GCA_902789095.1 Oscillospiraceae bacterium
CGTCGGGGATAAAGTGTGGCGCTTCGTTTGTAATGAAATAGAGCTGGACGGTGAAACGCTTTGGGAAATGATTGCGACGGACATTACCAACGAGCACTCGAAAACCGAAGCGCTTAAAAAGGACAACGAACACATTTTACAGCTGAACAAAGAAATGCAGGAATATTATATGAGCATCGACGAGTCTGTTAAGCGCAGGGAAATATTACAGGCGAAAATGAATATTCACGACGAAATGAACCGCCTGATGCTCACCACGGTTTCCTGCGGCAAAGACGATACTGAAGCGCTTGATAAAGCCTTTTCGCTCTGGGAGCAAAACGCGCTTCTGCTCTGTATGGAAGCGGATAAAAAGAAGGAAAGTCATCAGTCTGAACGGCTTAAAGCGCTTGCAAAATCGCTCGGTATCAAGCTGATATTTGAAGACGAACTGACGGCTGAACTTACGGATAAGCAGAAAGAGCTATTTTTCGCCACGGCACAGGAAGCGTTAATTAATGCCGTAAAACACGCAGACGCAAGGAATATGGCGATTTCCCATATGCAAGAAGGAGCTGCGCACATTTTCCGATTTACGAACGATGGCAGAATGCCCGAAAAGGAGATACGCTTTGAAGGCGGTCTTGCCAACATTGACAGCCTTGCAAAAAAACAGGGCGCAAGCCTTTATGCTGAATTATCCAACCGCTTCACTCTCATCTTAAAACTGCATATAGCAAAATAAAAACAGACACCGCAAGGGTGTCTGTTTTGCTTTGGAGCTGGTAATCGGACTCTCCTCTCAGCTATCGAAAGGTCCACCGGACCTTTCTCCCAAATTTACCCAGCAAGGCATTGCACGGTAAATTTGGAGTTCGTTTCTCGTCCGATATCATATTAAAAAATCCCAGAGCAGAAAAATCTGCTTTGGGATTTTTGGAGCTGGTAATCGGACTCGAACCGATGACCTGCGCATTACGAAACTGCGCTGGAAAGGTTAAAATAGCGATATATAGCGATTTTCAGCCATTTTTATTATCCTTATTATCGCTCGATTATTCACTTGGCGCTCTCTTTTGCTACGGCTTTCCGTTCATAAATGGTCATAAAATGGTCGTTAAACAGCGTTAATTTTAAGAATAAAACGAATCATATTTTAAGTTGTTTACCTTCCCCCTGCACAAATCCTTTACACAGAACAAATTAAAAGTCTTTCAGGAAAACACTGATGCTGTAAATCGATTTTAACAAAGTTAGGTATTATTAAAGAAAATATCCGCCAAAAACCTATTAAGAGGTATTTGGCGGTAATTTTCAGTCTAAAATCTGATAGTAGTTTGAAAAATTGCCGAGCTTTTGGTCGAATTTGTTTTTGCTGATTTGCGTTGGTACTGCTATGGGATAGTTGCCCGTAAAGCAGCCGTCGCAGAAGCAGACGCTTGCGCCCTCTGCAATTTTATGTGTTGCCGATACAGAAAGATAGCCGAGCGAATCCACGCCAATTACCTTTGCAATTT
>CADAMY010000086.1 GCA_902789095.1 Oscillospiraceae bacterium
CTCGCTCTGATAAGGCTGTTTTTGAAGGTATGCGATTATTTCGTCGCCGCTGTGAGCTCTCCAGCGGAAAGTGCTCAGCGGGAATTCATTTGTATCATTATAAAAGAGCTTGGAAGTCATAAAATACTTCATACCGGAACGCTTGATTATCTGCGGCAAAGCCCATGTAAAACCGAAGCAGTCGGGCAGCCAGTAAACGTCTGACGATACGCCGAATTCTTTTAAGAAGAACTCTCTGCCGTAAAGGAGCTGACGGATAAGCGCTTCGCCGCTTGCAATATTTGTGTCCGCCTCGACCCAGGCGTTGCCTACTATTTCCCACTGACCGCTTTTAACCTTTTCCTTAACACGTTCAAATAATTCGGGATAATGTTCCTTTATAAAGTCATACAGTACAGCCTGACTCTGAGTGAATCTGAAATCAGGATAATTATCCATAAGCGCAAGATTGTTTGCAAAAGTTCTTGCGGTTTTTCTGTTGATTTCCTTAACTGTCCACAGCCACGCAACGTCAAGGTGACTGTGACCTGTCATAAGCACTTCACCTGGTGAGCATGAAGGAATTTCACCGATTTTCTGCCATAATGTATCGGCCGCTTCGGGAACGCTTTTGAGGAATAATTCCTCGCCCATATCATAATCAATTTTATGCGCTGATTCGTCTATCGCCATATAAAGTCTGGATTTAACGTATTCGTCCTCGCAGTTTTCATAAGCGTTCCAGGCTGTCGTAATATCAAACCAATAGCTTTCAGCCGCAGGGTCAACGGCTATAATTTCCGCTCTTTTGAGAGTATATTCCATCCATTTGATTCCTGCCATGGCGTCGTTGCAGTATGCGGCGGAGTCAACGGCTCCTTCAACCTGAATGTTGAGCGTTTCACCGCTTTTAAGGCTTTCTTTAAAAAGAATTTCAGTTCTGTGTACCCAGCCGGAATTTTCTCTGGAGCTGACGGCGCCGACGATCTCACCGTTTATGCGAATAAGCGCTTCACCGCCGAAATCTATTGAAAGATAAACTTTTTTATCCGCAAGATAATCAGGTATAATAACGCTCGCTTCAAAATATCTCGTGTCGTCATAACCGACTTTCCAATGGTCGCCGAGCTTCATCGTAACCGCAGGTTTTCCGTCAGGCACAATGTTGTTGGGCGAAACGTGAGTGCCGGTATGGCTTTGCCATTCGTCGATTGTCAGTCTGTCCGTAACAACGTATGGCTCAATCTGTTTAATAAGATTCTTTAATACTTTAGGGTTAATAGTCGGCATAAGTTACCTCCGTTATGCAATCCTTGCCGAAGCAGGGTCAAGTCGTTTGATTATATCCTGCTGAATAGCAGGGGAAAGGTCAAGGAAGTTTACAAAAGTTCCGTGGATTCTCATTATATAAACTCCGCTCGGAGCATATTTCTGAGGTTCGGCAAGCACCTTTCTGAGAATTTCCGCCGTGGTGACGTTGACGTAAAGATAGAACGGTGAAACGCCTTCCTTCAGAGGATTGAAGAATAGCGGATTTACTATTTTATCTCTGAATTCAATTCCTTTTTCTTCGTCGGTATCAGCTTTGAAATATTTCGGGTCAACGCCGAGGTGAGAAGCGTAGCCGCCGTTGAATTTTTCAAAAGGCATATTCATATTTGAAAGCATACGGAAACCGAGTCCGTTTTCTGCGCTTCCGTAAAGCGGGTCAACGCCGTAGCCGAGCATATCTCTTGATTCACGTCCGTCGGGTGTTGCGCCTACCCAGTAGCCGTAGAGCAGGTGAGTTGACGGACTGCTGAAATCCGGTCTGAACGGATTGCCGAGATAATTCTTTTCGCCTGAAACTATGTCGGCAACGATTGAAGCGATTTCGCCCGCCTCTTTGTCAACGTGCGGAATATTGTTGCCGTATTTGTCGGCTGAGAGCAGAAATTCATGAAGGTCTTCATAACCCTTGAAATTATTTTTAAGAGCGTCAACGAGCCGGTCGGCGTCTTGGGGCCTTTCATTCAGGAGCTTGTCGATTGCACTGAAGCTGTCTGCAACTACTGTTGTGCCGTGAATAAGACATCCGCTTCCGTTGTATTTCGTGCCCTGTTTATGTATATCTCTTGCGTCGATGCCTGTTTCCTTACCGCCCATAAAGCAGGAAAGGAACGGTACTCGCTGAGTCGAAAGCGCACAGCTTGCGCCGTTTGCGCTTTTTGCCATTTCGTGAGTGAAGAACTTGACGTTTTTATAGAATTCTTCTCTGATGTTTTTAAGGTCAGCTTTCGGTATGTCCGCTAACTTTTCGCCTGTAATGGTTGAAACGCCGCCGGTCAGCGTCATTTCAAGTATCTTGGGCAGATTGAGCCAGCTGTTTGTAGTGTTGCCGTTGTCCTTGCCCATTATAAGCGGCTCCTGACAGCCTGCGATCGAAATATCCGTAAGATCTTCTTTATCCGTGCCGGCTTGGCTGAGGGTTTCAAAAAGAGCGTCGTCGTTGAACATTGACGGAGTTAAAACGCCCGGAGTGAAGAAAAATCTGCCCATTTCACGGTAAAGCTTTTCGGGAGTGTTTTTATGAAGCTTGACGGAGAGAATCGGCTGCGGCAGATTCATATCAAAGTAAGCGTCAAGCAAAGCGTATGTCGTATCGTTTGTAAGATCGTTGCCGTAAAGATCTCTGCCGCTGATAATAATGTTTTGAGAAATTGCCCAGCTCCTGTCTGCAACGTTGAAGAAAACGAGAAAATGTTTGAGCAAAGACGCCGCTTCTTCACGGGAAAGACCGTTTCTGTAAGGCTCAAAAATTCTGTCTGCATTTCCTACAGAAAAAGCAAACGGATTCGGAGTCTGTTCAAGGCACATTACCTGCCACAGAAGAATAAAACTTTGAATGGCTTCATACATATTTTCAGCGCCGTACATCGGAACTTTTTTAAGAGTTTTGGCCATTAAAAGATAATTTTCTTTTTCGCTGCCTTCAGATTCTTCCGCCTTTTTCAAAGCAAGGTCGGAATATCTATCGGCAAGTATGCATACTCCTTCAAGAGCTGATTCAAATGCTCTGAATCCGTCGCCTTCTTTATCCTTCATTTCGTCGATCATTTTCAAAACGCCGTGTTTCAAAGCGTAGCGGAAATCGGGAATAAGATGCCCCGTAACCTGCTCAACAAAATAAATAACTTCTTTTGTGTAGCTTTCGCAGCCTGCGTAAACTTCGCTGAGCTTTTTAGCGTATTCGGTTTTCAAAAATTCTTCTTTGGCGGACTGGATGCGCTGTTCCGTTATGCTTTCATCAGGATCAATATCGCCGAAAACCGCGGCAGGGTCGCAGTATCCGCAGAATTCCTCAACCTTGAACGACGGATTTATAAGAGCATAGCTTCTTGCAAAAGCGTCGTCCTGAGTGCCTGCAAAAATGCGGTCGCCGTCAACGTCAAGAGGAATAGTTCTGATTATCTCTTTAAGAATAAGAGCCTTCTTTATTTCTTCATCAACGCCGTCAAACGAGTGATATATATCAAGTTCTTTTTCTTTTGCAATAAACCAGCCGTCAAGCCTGTTTATGGCTCTTTCGTGACGGAAAAGAGCTTTGGCTCTGTCGGTAATTTCCTGCGGTAAATAAATATCAAAAATCATGGTCAGTCCTCCTTAACCTGTTAAATCAGTATTTTATTAACTGTCTTGCGCTGTCAATGTCATCATATATGCCTGTGCCCGCCATAGCGCAAAGAGCGGCTCCGTAAGCAGCCTCCTCTTTGTATTTGGGGAACAGCAGAGGCATATCAAACATCGAGGAAACTATTCTTTGCAGCGCAGGATTTTTTCTGATTCCGTTGCCTGAGCAGACAAGATTTTTACAACCTGTCTCAAGCATAGCGTACATATCGTAAAGCTCGCGGGACATACCATCAAGCACCGAGAGAAGCATATCCTGCGGAGTGAAATTGTTTTCGTCAATATTATAAAATGCACCTTTTATCTGCGGATTTTTTCTCGTTCCGCAGAAGCGTGTATCGGCAAGCATCGTTGTTTCGCTTTTGTTCTGAAGCAGTTCGTCGATCTGTTTATATAATGATTCAGGCACCGTGCCGTCTTTTATTCCGGCGCACTGAGCAATAAAACGTTCAGTCATTCTGAATGCTCTGCCGCCGCAAAGAGCGCAGCCTGCCGCAATCTGTCGTTTATTGCCGAGCGGTCTTGCCTCAAAGCAGTCGGGAAGTAATGAGCTGTCAGTCATAACGGAAATCTGAGAGCCTGTGCCGAAATTTATCAGCGCAGAATCGTTATCCCTGACCGAGCCTAAAAAGCTCGCCTGATTATCGCCGAGGGAAACGATAACGGGAATGCCTCTGTATTCGCCGGCAGGAACGTAGTTATCCGTAACTTCCGGCAGCAGATCGTTCTGAATTTTAAAAGACATTGATTGATAGTCAAACAGCCCGAGGCTTGCGGCGTTGCTCGTGTGCATCAGAGGAGAAGTTTTGCCGCAAAGCTTCATTACGGCGTAATCGCCGATCGTCAAAAGATATTCCGCGCCGTCCGGAATCAGCGAATTTTCACGGTTGTAAAAATCAGTCACAAGTCCGTAACCGGGGAAAGAGCCGAGATGTTCCGCATAGCTTTTGCCGTTTTTATATTCAAGGCTGCCTCGAGAATCCTGCCAGGTATAAAGAGGGGAGACGGCGCTGCCGTTCTTATCGGTATAAAGTATGCCATGCATCTGATTTGAAAAGCCTATGCCGGCAGTATCTTTATCGGCAAGGTTTTCTATTGCGAGGCTTACTTTTTCAAATATTGCTTCTGCGTTCTGTATTCTTTCAAAATCATGTTCTGATTTTATAAACGTATCGTTGTCAAGGCTGATTTTTTTCAGAATTCTGCCTTCGCTGCAGTCAACCGAAATGCCGCAGATACCCGTTGTTCCTATGTCAATTCCGATGCAGTTCATACGCACTCTCCTTTTTTGGATATATTATCATATTTTAGATACAAATACAATGACTTTGTTTTATAAAAAGTATATATATTTCTGTTTATATACTCTTTTTGTGATGTTGACAAAAAAATATGCGTAATATATAATATTATTGATTTATTGTACGGAGATGATTTGAATGAGTTACGATCAACTGCTTTTGATAGGATACTGTATATTTTTTACGGTGTTCAATTTATCGGTAACCGTTCTGTATTATTTATACGGATTCTTTTTTGAAAAGAAACTGCGTGAGTTTGATCAGATCGTTAGTCTGCCTGAGAAGCTGATGTTTATGTTTCATTTTAAAGGCATTTACGGCAGCGAAAGAGTAAACGCTTCAAGGGGCGGAGCGCTTGCTCAGTTCGGCGCGATAGGATATTTTGCGGTACTTGAGATCACTTGCTTTTTAATTACTTTTTTTACAAACGACGCTGTTCTGCCGTGCCGTATTTCCGTGCTGATGGCGCTGATATTCGTTCTCGGCGGAATCGTCAGATTTATAATGACAAGTGTAAAAATCAAAAAAACAGTCAAGGAAACTGAGCTGCTGAGCGCTAATCTTTTTGTTGAAGAAAATGCCGTTGACAGAGACGGAATCGAGATCGACAAAAACATACTTCCGCAGGAAGAGAGCCTTAAAGAAAAAAGGATGGAGCAGGCTCTATACGAATTATGGGAGCAGGAAAACGACCACGAAAACGAAACGACGAACGCAGACGAAGGTCACGACGTCGTTAATGAGATCGGCAATGACGTTATAGGAACAGACTATGATATTGAGCCTGAATCCGCCGCGGCAAAAGATGCCGGTGATTCATCTTCGCTTGATGAGATGCAGCGAAGCGAAGAAGGTGTATACAAGCCTGCGGATTTTGAAAAAAATCTCAGGCAGGAATATGAGCCCGTATTTGTAGATAATGAGGCAAAAGGCGAAGAAGCCGGCGATATAGCGGAAGGCAGAAAGTACCTTGAAAAGCTTAAAAACGACGTTATAGGCGCTGATTACGACCCGATAGTTGACGATTCGGAAATGTTTTAAAAAAATTTGAATTCAGGAAAGCAGGATTATTATGAAACTCGGAATTTATTATGCTTACTGGGAGCATGAGTGGGGCGGCAATTTTTTGCCCTATATTGAAAAGTGCAAAAGGCTCGGCTTTGATATTTTAGAAGTTGCCTGCGGCGATTTTTATAAAGAGAGCGATTCTTATTTTAAAGAACTCAGGGATTGCGCTAAGGCAAACGGAATGATACTCACGGGCGGCTACGGTCCGAGACCTGAGCATAACCTTGCCTCGACCGATTCAGCGGCAGTCAAAAAGGCTTTTGATTTTTATGCCGATATGTTCCGCAAAATGGAGATTGCAGGCATTGACCGCATTGGCGGAGCGCTTTACTCTTACTGGCCGGTTGATTTTAAATCGGGGTTTGACAAAGCGGCGGACACTCAGCGCAGCGTAAACAGTATGAGAAAGCTTGCCGATATGGCGGCGGATCACGGCATCACGCTCTGTATGGAATCGCTCAACCGCTTTGAAGGATATATGATAAACGAAGCTTATGAAGACGTTGACTATGTAAAGGCGGTAGACAAGCCGAATGTAAAGGCGATGCTTGACACGTTCCATATGAACATTGAGGAAGATTCAATCCCCGACGCCATAAGGCTTACCAAAGGAACGCTCGGCCATTTTCATATAGGCGAAGCAAACAGACGCTGTCCGCATCCGGGCGGCAGAATAAACTGGCAGGAGATTGCCGACGCTCTTAATGATATAGAATATGACGGATATATGGTAATGGAGCCGTTTGTGCAGATGGGCGGAACCGTCGGCAAGGATATTTCCATCTGGCGTGATATGTCCCATGGGGCAAGCGAAGCTCAGCTTGATAAAGACGCCGCAGATTCAGTTAAATATTTAAGAACGATATTCGGTTAAAGGTGACGTAATGAAAAAGTATGACATCATCGCTCTCGGTGAAATTCTGATAGATTTTATCCCTGACGGATTTGACGCTGACGGCGATTCAAGGTTTATCCGCAAAGCCGGCGGAGCGCCGTTCAACTGCCTTGCGGCTGCGGCAAAAGCAGGGCTGAGCACGGCTTTTATAGGCAAGGTCGGCGACGATATTCACGGCAGATTTCTTTTGAACACAGTAAAAGATGCAGGCGTTGATACGTCGGGAATAATAATTGACGCTGAGCACAATACTACGCTCGCTTTTGTCGAGCTTGATGAAAACGGCGACCGTGATTTCAGCTTTTACAGGTCTTCGGGAGCCGACAGATTTATTGAAACAAAAGACATCGCACCCGAAATGATAAAAAATTCAGCCGTGTTTCATTTCGGCTCGCTCTCCCTGACGGATGAGCCTGCAAGGAGCGCAACCGATTATGCGGTAAAGCTTGCGAAAGACTGCGGATGTATTATCACTTATGACCCGAACTACCGTGCGCCGTTGTGGCAGGATGAAAAATCCGCCGTTGAGCAGATGGGCAGACTTATCGGGTATGTTGATATATGCAAAATGTCGGTTGAAGAAATAAAAATGATAACAGGCGAGCAAAATCTTGAAAAAGCCGTTGAAATTATAACCGGCAAAGGCGTTTCAATAGCGCTCGTTACCGACGGACCGAACGGCGCTTATGCGTTTTTCGGCGGCGAGAGCGTTCATATCCCGGCTTATGAAGTCGAAGTAGCTGACACTACGGGAGCGGGCGATATATTTACGGGAACGTTTATCAGCTCTTTATTAAAGAGCGGTAAAAAAATAAGCGAGCTTGCATTCGCCGACGTTGAAGAATTTACCCGTAAAGCAGTTTATATTTCAAGTTTAAGCACTCAGCGGCACGGAGCTTTGGCATCAATTAAAGAAATCATAATCTGAATCATTTGGTTTAACTTCACAAAATCAAATACGTTTATTTGTTAAAATCAGAGAAGATAAAATCTTTTCTGATTTTTTGTCACAAACGGGAATCAGAACAGTACGATCATCATAGAGTTTTTGGTGGTGAAATGAATTTCAAAAACTGAAAAAGAAAATAACCAAAGCCGTTAAGTATACGTCATTCCTTCTGGCGGTTGTGTCGTTCAAGTTGTTTCATTAAATAAATACAAATTCACGTCTTCGGTCGTAGGTGGCACGCATATATGGCTCTCCTGTGTAAGGGGAACTGGCGAGCGAATGCGAGACTAAGGGGGTGTCAAGGTAGAAAATTAAAGACATTGACAAAAAATCCCTCCGTCTGCCTTACGGCAGCCACGGCTGAAACGCTGTGGATTATATTAAATTATCTGAACGCATGCAGCATAGACTGCAATCGCTTTTTTATATCTTTATCAAATCCTGTAGCGGACGATGACCATGTGATAATTTCATAATGTAAGCTTATAACCGGATTAAGAGGCATTAAATACATCTGTTCACAATTTGATTCTTTAAAAATCGTGTGTTCTCAATTTAGTGAAATATTGACATATTTCTGATTTTAATATATAATAAATATGGATTTATTTACAATATTGACAGTAACAAGTAAAGAGGGCTATTAAAATGATATGGAAAGTTTTATCTGTATTAGCGATTATCATTTGTTTGGTAATGATTTTTTCCACAAATGGATTTGCGCTGGAGTATGTTGATTTTAATCAAGAAATTGATGTTTTCTGTGAGTATGTTAAGAACGAAATCATAGTTGTTACTCACGATGAC
>CADAMY010000087.1 GCA_902789095.1 Oscillospiraceae bacterium
AATAAACGGCATCTTAATTCCTCCCTTTGCCGTTTATTATACTATTTTTTGTAAAGGATGTTCTTACACTATTTGTAAACTATGTTACTACTCTAAACAGGTCGTCGACCCCTACAAATCTGATTTCAAGATTTGTTGCCGCATTTAAAAAGTATACAAATAAGGAAGCTGAACCAAATCTATGGCAGAGAGGATTCTACGATCAAATAATCCGCAATGAAGAAGACTTATACTACCACATTCAATATATCAACGAAAATCTGAAAAAATGGATAATGGGCAAAGATGAATATTATGCGTAAAAAAATTAAACATCAATTTGCTGATTTGATATTGTTTTAAATTTTTGGTCGGCGTGGTTGTCGACCGAAATGACAAAAATACAAGCGGCTCTCGCAGAACGGTTAAGTTCATAGCGAAAGCCGCTTTTTTATGAATTATCATTTTATCGGGACAGTTGTTTCAGGTATTGTCAGCCGCCGAGCTTTGCTGAGTCGGACCGTAATTTGCGGCGCCGGTAAAAGTTACGTCTTCAGGCTTAGGGTAATACTTAGGCTTTGAAAGATCACGCTGAAAAAGTCTTATATGCTCCCCTTTCGGCGTTATATCAACCACGTCGCATCCACGCCACGCAGCACGGTACTCGGTCCCTCTGACAGTTTCCCTGACCCAGCGTGTACGGATTTTGAATGTTACTTCAAAAACATCACCGGCTTTGAGCTTTGCCAAGGCAAGTCCGCCCGAAATTTCCGTTCTGCCTTCCTCGCCGTTTAACGTGAAAACCGGAGCTTTGCCCATCCAGTCATAAATACGGAAAGCCGCAGTACAATCCTTTAATGCCGTTAAGCTAATTCTGCCCCTGTTCGGCAGTTCGGAAACGAGTTTCAGCTCGTCCGTTTCTTTATTACACGGTATATTTACGGTATAGACACCGTTTTCTTTAGTAATTACACTGTCCCATACCGTTTTAAGCGCAGTCGGAGCCGTGCCGACGCAGCAGCCCGCAATAGAGCGAAAACGAGTGAGTGAAATTGAATTCGGCTCGCTTCCGCCCGTGAAGCCGCCCTTCATCCTTTTATCAATATCGTGATAAGTTATTCCGCTGCGGTCAGGCAAGGAATTGTCAACCGTCACGTATCCTGTATAGCGCACCTGATTTTCAACAAGCATATTTCGGGCAAATTTGTTCATATCATCCCAGTATTCGTCATAGCCGCACCTTGTAAGCTCTCTTGCGCAGATTATCATATCACGAACACAGCAAGTCTCGCAATGTTCCTCGGTCATCGGGTGCCATTGAGCATATTCAGGCACCCATCCGAAAGATGAAGAAATTGACCTGATATAGTCATATATCGCTTTGCCTTTTTCGATATAGACCGGGTTATCCGTAAGCCTTCCGAGATAAATGATTCCGTAAGCAAACCAAGCCGCAGAATGAACGTGACCGAAAAATTCCATTTTCCAGTTGAAGTACCTTGACGGTCCCAAAACGTAATTGGTAAGTCCGACGGCAAGATCAAGCGCAGTTTCATCCTTTTTAAGCTCCCAGCGCCGAACAAGCGCAGGAAGCATCAGAGCGTTGCGAATCGACTGCTCGCCTCTGCCTGTATGTCGCGTTAGATCAAAGCCGCCGTCTTTGAGATAAACGTCATTAGGAAATTCGTATATCGGCTCTGTTTCCTGATAGTCACCTGACCAGAATGTGCGCACTTTGCGCTCGATCACAAGAGAACGCATTCCGCGTATGAGTTCAGCAGTCCTGAACTCCGCTTCGGCGTCATCGGGATATTCTTCGGTTATCAGATTCAGCGCAGGAAGAATGTAGCCCATTTCATGAAAAGAAGAGTGAACGGTATGAGTCCATTCATAAGGCTCACAGAATCGCAGACCGTGCTCGCCCCATGATTTCATAAGGTGACGGCGCAAAGACTGTTTTACGTTTTCACCCTCATTGCCGCCGAGCATCCGCATAGCGCACACGAGCCCCTCATACCACGAGCCGACAAGCTCCGCATCGTCTACCCTGCAATGAGCCGCCTCGGCAGGCTTTTTATTCGGCAGGAGAAGCCAGTAAGGCAGATTGTCGCAGGCTTTGTCTGTCATATTTGTAATATAATGGCGTACCAGTTCAGCGCTTTTCAGCGGGTCAAATGTTTCATACATACCGTTTCACCTGTTTATTCAGTATAATTGATAATCATTTTTTAATCGACAGCGACCGGATTTTTAAGCGGATATGTGACCTCGCACATGGCGTCTGAATAGGTATCGTATTTCCATTCGCCGCGGTAAAAATCACGGGCGCGCAGTACGACTTCGTTTTCATATACCTCAACCTCAAGACCGACGCCGGTATTATCAACGATCTCATTGTCGCTCTCGCCGCCGAGATCGGTAAGACGAGGCAGATATGTTTCGGGGAATCCGTCACCGGTGTGGAATGACCAGTACAGATACATCGGCATATGAGTATGACCGACGAAGCAGAAAACATCGTTATCTTTGTTATACTCCGCAAGCATATTTGTCAGGCGGTCGGTCGGCTCACCGTTTTCGTCGATAACGTCGTTTGTCGGATAATGCGAGAATACAAACGCAGGCTTTCCGCTTTGAGCGGCTTCTTCCAGTACACCTTCAAGCCAGTCGAACTGTTCTTCACTCATCATCATTTCATATACCTTCTGGGCTTCCATGCCGAGAACTATAAAATAGCAGCCGTCGATAACTTCATAATAATACGGATGCTCTGTCTTTTTGCCGAAAAACGCCTCGGTAAAAGTATACCAGCGGTTCTGCAGTTTTTCGTAATCGCCTTTGCCGTTGCCGATATCGTGATTGCCGACAACTGGCAGAATATTTCCGTTTTTAAGAACGGAACGAACAGCGCCGTGAAACAGTATGTTTTCAAAAAACTGACCGTTCATAGTGCTGTCGCCGAGAAAAACGACTGCGTCATTGCCGCTTTGATTCTTTTTTACATCCTTGAGCGCACGGCCGAAAACTTTATACCTTGCAAAATTGTTGCTCTCAATGTGAACGTCCGAAAGCACGGTGAAATGAACTGCGCAGTTTTCCGGGTTTCTTACTTCGTAATTATCCCCGGGAGCCGTTCCCGCAAACAGAAGCAGTATGCCTGCAACGACTGCGGCAATCATTCTCAAAAAAACAGATTTAATCATAAAAATACCCCTTTCCGAATTGGACTTTGATTATTAAAATTATAACTTATTCTGCGGAATCGTCAATCACGCCGCCCTGATTTTTCGGCACAAAATGCGGCGGATCGTTTTCCTTTTCGCTGATTAAATCAAATATGATTCTCATAGCTTCGGGGTTATTGCCGATCTCGTGCATCTGCTTATCAAAAACAGTATAAGCCGAAACAAAACTTTCGGGATTCTTCATATCAAACGGGAAAGCGGAACTCTGCTGTAAAACTCCGTCCGTATCGCACCTGTCTGAGCATCGAAGCAGTTTCATAAAATCGAAATCCCTGCTTTCTTCGCCGGGACGAAGTCCCGTCCCGCCTGTAAATGAAAAGCGGATTCCGCAATTTTCGTGCATCGACTTCATCAATTTACGCAGATTCTTCTGAGCTTTTATAAAGCGGTCAGTCTGTTCTCTAACGTATTTCAGGCGGCTGTTCCTTTCCATTCTTTTTTCCGAGAATAAATAGCCGTACATATCCTCCCACCTGCCGCTCGGAACAAGAGCAGGAAATGAGCTTGAACGAAGCAGGATTCCGTCAAGCAAAGCGTCAAGAAGCTGACGGATAACGGTATTCGTTCTGCCGTGATTTTTCAAAAGAATACTTTTGGCAAATCCGGGCATTGAAGAGGAAGCTATAATATCGTCAAAAAAGAGCTTGTCCCAGTCCTTATTGACTCTGCCTTCAAGCAAATCGGCAAAGCCTTCGCTTCCGTCCCACGCTCCGACAACCGAAACAACGTGGTGAATATAGTTTTCTGCCTTTGCTCCGTTTTCATCGAAATATGCGTCAATATAAGCCAGCGTCACGGCGGCGCCCATACTCATCGGCACAAGAATAACCTTATCCTCCTGCCTTGACTTGAGGATTCCGCCGAGAGTTTTGTGAAGCTCGTCTGCGGCAGAATACAGGTCTGAAAAAGGAGAATAGTTGAAGCAGTACATATTTTCATTTCCGTATTCACCCACAAAATCACGGCACGGAATATCCCTGAGCAAACGGTCAAGCAGCGTTCTTTCAGTAATGTTTGTCGGCTCGCCCGTATAAAAATCAGTGCTGCCGAGCTGTTCAAAACTGCGTGTGCCGTAAATATGAATATCTGTCTGATCATTAAAACTGCCGTCGTCATTTACACGGCAATGACGAAGAATTGATTCAAGAGCCGACTGGATTTTTATCTGTTCAGGCTGTCTGCCGCCAAGCGCAAGGAATCTGAAAATACCCGAAACAGCCGAAATAATTCTGTACTTTTCTTTTGCAGGAAGGTTGTCAAAAATTATCTCACGGTTTCGCGGAAAAAGATTCCAGCGGTATTTATCGCTGCCTTTGAGCGAAGTCCATGTCTGCCCTATCCCCGTAACAAAAACTATCGGATATTTTATTTTAGCGGCGGTTTCCATAAAATCACCCTGTCTGATGTTAATTACCTGATTATCATATCACATCTATGATCAAAACACAAGACAAGCGTTAAAGGATTAAAATATGTGTATTGAAAACAGATATTATCTATGTTAGAATATAGAAGTGAAAAAGGAGGGCTTGTACTATGGCAGTTTGTCCCAAATGCAATAAAAAACTGAGATTATACAACTGGCGGCCTGAATGTCCTTACTGCGGAGTAAACATGGTCTACTATAAATCAAACGACCGTCTGCTTGCAGAAACTGAGCAGGCTGAAATTGAGCACGCATTGAGTCAGCCCGGAATCGACAGAGCAAAAGCTTCGTTCTTCGGCTCGGTACCGGCGATAATAAGAATCGTTCTTTCTTTACTGCCTGTCGGCGCGCTGTTTCTGCCGCTTGCAAAAATAAAAGCTTCAGGCGAGACGATAAACGTTACCGCCATCGAAATATATAAACTGATTTCCGACAAAGGAATCTTCCCCGGCTCAGTGCTGATAAACGCTTCGATGCTGACGATTCTGTTTTCAGTTGTGATGATTCTCGTATGCCTCGGCTGTCTTGTAATGTCACTAGGCAAACACGGTAAAATACGCAATCTGATACTGAACATTCTGCTCACAGGCAGCGCCGTTTTATCCTGCGTATTTTTCACAGCGGGAAGCGGCAGCTTAAGCGGGTTGATTCAAGGCTTTGAAAGCGCAAAACCCGCCGTCGGAATTTTTGTTTACATAGCGCTGACGCTTGTGATAATGATTTATAATCTGTATCTTAATAAAAAGGGGCTAAAAATAAAACACACCGTCTGCTACATCGGCGGACTGAAAAGCGAAGATTATTTCGCAATGAAGAAACAAGGCGTTTCGGACCTTGAAATCAGGAAGAAAATGGTAGAAGCTCTTACTGCTATGCAGGAAGAAGTAAGAGCAAAAGCCGCCGAAGAAGAAGCGAAAAAACAGGCTGAGCTTGCCTCGCGCAAATAAGGGGGATACGCATGAATAAAAATAAACTCCGCACTCCGGAATCTGACGAGCTCGAATATGTAAACGCTCAGCTTCGTGAACTCGTTGACGTTGACCGCCGTGTTATCAACAGGAAGCAGACGATCGGCTATATGATTTTTGACGGCAGCCGTGGATTCAACATTGACGGCCACAAGGATTTATTCAACGACAGTATCCTTAAAATCAGTCTGAGTCTTCAGTCAAAATACAATGTTATCGCCGGCATATGGGACATTATTGACGACTTCATCGTCGGCGGAATAATTGAAAAGACACGCACCCGTTGGGGTAAATTCGTTCCGTACATTTTTGCAGGCGGTCTGCCCTACGCGCTCATAGCCACGATTTACTGGCTGCTGCCTGTCCTGATGTCAAAAGAGCACATTGACGACTTTGAATATCTTCCGAAATTCATTATATTTGCGCTGCTTGATATGGCGCTTGAATTTCTCGGCAACATCAGAAATGTTTCCATTGACGGTTACGTTTCCACAATAACGCCGTATCCTTCCGACCGGCGAAGGCTGCTTGCGATTTCGAGCTATTTCAGCATTATTTATTCAAGACTGCCCGATATCGTTATAGAATTTATGCTCGACTTTATCAAAAACGGAATTGTAAAATCCGCCAAGAAGCGCACGACCGATCAGATGATCAAGATGTCTATGCTCATAGTCGGTCCTGCTACGGCAATAATAGCAGGTCTTGTATTCACCTGGTACGCATCAATAGCAAAAGAAAGAGTTCATCAGAAGATTGAGCGTCCGAGCATCAAAGAAAGTATGAAGATAGTTCTGAGCAACCGCCCCGTGCTTATTTATATGATTTCAAATGCGCTGGGCTCATTCGGTACAGGTCTTACGACAAACGACTATTACCGTCAGGTGCTCAACTGGACTACGTTTGAAACCTTTGCGGGCATTCCCTCGTTCTTCTTTGAGCCGATCGGCTTTGCAAAGTATAATCAGCTTGCAAGCAAGTTCTCAACCAAAACGCTGTATATGGTCGGTCAGACGTTTGCTAAAAGCTTTTATATTCCGCTGTTCTTCTACGGAATGTTCATTAAGGATAAGAACGGCAACCGCTTCTTTACAAACCGCTGGGCTATGCTGCCCGTAACGGCGGTATGGGAGATCATTTACGCCACGTTCTGGGGCGTAAGGTCAATTTCAATCAACGAAATGCGCAACGAATGCAACGACTACCTTGAATGGAAATACGGATACAGAAGCGAAGCAACGCTCTCTGCCGCAAGCGCATTCATAACAAAAATCCCTGCCAGAATAAACGGAATCCTTCAGCCGAAATACAAGGAATGGGTCGGCTATGACCAGACAGCTTATACGGAAGGCAGAGCCCAGCCCGAAAGAGCGCAGAAATGGATTTTTGCAATGGCGACTCTGATTCCCGCAATCATCGTTATACTCAGTATGCTTCCGATGTTCGGATTCAATATTGACAAAAATACGCGCGACAGAATGTATCGTGAATTAAACGAGCGCAGAACGGCAATGGCTGAAATGATTAAGCAGGAAGCGGACAACGCTAAAAAAGAGGCAGAAAATGAATAATAACAAAATGTATTTTCGTGAGGATGGAACGTTTCACATTCTTCAGGTCAGCGACACTCAGGATCTGAGCACAGCACGCAAAGCTATGCTGATAATGCTTGACAACGCTTATGATAAACTGAAGCCCGATCTCGTGCTTTTCACAGGCGACAATACTCTCGGGAATCACCTGCTTGACGTTTTGGGTTTTCTGAAGCTCCGTAAAAAAGAGAACTACCCACTCACTCTTTCAAGAATGAAAAAAGCGCTTGCAAACATCCTTATTCCTGTTGAAAACAGAAATATACCGTTTGCCATGATTTTCGGCAACCATGATGATATGAACTGTATTCCGAAGCAGGTGCAGTTTAATATTTATAAAGAATACTCCTGCTGTCTGCCGATGAACGAAAATGACACGGACGTTGACTGCGACACTTACAATATCCCCGTCTGTTCCTCTGACGGAAAGACAAAATGGAACGTCTATATGCTTGACAGCGCATGGAACGACGAAAGCGGTCAGTATTGGGAAATAAAAGAAGAAACCGTAAAATGGTACAGACAAACAAGCGACAGTTTAAAAAACGAAACCGGCTCTGCTGTACCGTCGCTGATGTTTCTTCACGTTCCGCTTGAGCAGACGAAAGCTCTTTATAAACCTTGCGCAGAAGCTTCACCTGACGCAGTAGCTGAAAAAGACGGATATTTCTGCCTTGATACGTCCAAAGCGAGCGGACAGATGAGAGAAAGTATCAGCGCCGCAAAAGACCCTTACGGACTGTATGAAGCTTTAAAAGAAAAGGGCGACGTGAAAGCCGTTATCTCCGGTCACGATCATGTGAACTGTTTTGACGGAGAAGCCGACGGTATGAGATTTATTCAAAGCGGAGCGGCATCGTTCAGATGCTACGGCGACAAAACACGAGGCGTCCGGGAATTTATTCTTCACGAAAATGATGATAATTTTGAAACGAAGTATTATACTTACGACGATATATGCGGCAAAGGAATCCGTCAGCAGATAAGATATTTCTGGGACGCTGACGATAAAATACCGCAGAAATATTCAGCTATTGCTGGCGTAACTGCGGCGGCAGGTGCGCTGGCGTTTATCCTGCATAAAAAAAGAAAAAAGAGGAAATAAGTATGAGTTCTGCTACAAAGACAAAGACTTCCGCACAGCCCGGAGTTTATCAGCTTGACTGTTCGGCAACAGTTTACCCTTTTCTTGCAACAAAAAAAGTCAGCCAGATTTTTCGTATGGCGCTTGAACTCGATACAAATATCGACACAAATATACTGCGGCGGATAGTAAAAAGGATGCCGCAGCGTTTTCCGACGATGTTTGTAACTCTGAAATGCGACAAGGACACGTACAGGCTCGAAACAATGAGAGATCCCGAATCGGTTATCTGCCCTGAACCCGAAGTATACTGCCGCCCTTTCAGCATGAAAGACGGATGCAATCTGCTTCGTGTTAC
>CADAMY010000088.1 GCA_902789095.1 Oscillospiraceae bacterium
ACAAAGATCACGGCAAACGCGAACAAATACAGCTGGGTATGGAAGAAGAGCAGCGTCAGGAACCGGCAAAAGACGTTCGGCAAGGTGACGGCGCTGTTGGAAGACATGAATCAGCTTATCCTCACGCACGGCGTAAAGTTCGGCATCCGGGAAGAATACGCCATAGAATATCTGGAAGAGATCCTGGCGCAATTCGTTTCGTTGACCGGATTCGATCCGCAGGTGGTCGTCCGCGGACGGGGTCATCACAAAACCATCGAACAGAGGTTGTATGACAAGCTTGTGGAATACACGGAAAAGCTGAAGAAATACGCGGAACATATCCGAATCTGCGGCGAAACCCGGAACAGTTATTCAAAAACGGATCATGACGCGACGTTTATGCGGATGAAACGGGATTACATGGGGAACGATCAGCTTTTGCCCGGCTACAATATCCAGCTCGGCACTTGCGATGCATTCATCGCTGTTTACGACGTCAGGCAATACGCGTCAGATATGGATTGCTTCAAGCCGCTGATGGAGAAGTTTAACGCACAGTACGGAAAATACCCGGAGTATCCGGTCGCAGACGCGGGATACGGCAGCTTTGACAATTATCTGTTTTGTGAAGAACACGGCATGAAAAAGTATATGAAATTCACCATGTTCAAAAAAGAGACCGAGGACAAACAATACAGGGAGGATCCATACCGGGCGGTCAACTTCCCGATCAACGAAAACGGATGTCCGGTCTGTCCCGGCGGAAAAGAGTTCCATTATCTGAAAAGCCGCCCAGTCAAACACAATCACTATGGCCGGACAGAAGAACTCTGGCAGTGCGAAGACTGCACGAACTGTCCGCTGAAACCGGAATGCTGCAAATGCGCCGGGAACCGAGTCGTGAGATTGAACAAAGAATTGAGCAGCATTCACAAAGAAGTCATAGAAAACCTGAACAGCATTCACGGCGCGCTGCTTCGCATGAACAGGAGCATTCAGTCAGAAGGCGCATTCGGCACGATCAAGTGGAACCGCTCCTACACCAGAGCGCGAAGAAGAGGAATTCAGGGTATGCTGCTTGAAATTTCGATGATTTCCTGCGGATTCAACCTGCATAAATACCATCTGAAGAAACTGGCGGCCTGTTTTTCAGAAAACAAACCGACCGACGTCCGGCAAACGGGCGACGGTGTAATTGGCGTGCGTCGAAATTTGACCAATCCGGTTATTTCCTCCAATATTTTCATCTTTGACAAATTCAAAAGCCGAGACTCACATTTTGAAGTGAATCTCGGCTTTCTTGTGGCTGTTTTTTTTACAGCTCCTTTTTCTCTTCTCGTAAGTTGATATATTAGCAATAAAAAAATAGAGATAATCGGTTTTAGTATAATTGTTTAAAAGCTGGAAAAGTTCTGTTTGAGAAACTACCTTACCATATCTGCATCACTTTCTTAACGAACAACAATTTGGCGCATAAAAGAAGCCAATTTTTTGTTTTTCGAGATGGAGGATTCTCACTTAAATCTTGCAGACCGGTTTTTTATCTTATTTTATTCGCTTAAATATGGTTTATACTATCAATCTAAAATTATATGTAAACTGTTTTTCATGACCGTCTAACCATCTGTAGCTACGCTTAAAGTTCATATGTCGTACAGGACAAATGTTATTAACCATCTGACCGCCGACAGAACCTGCCTGCTTGGATGTGAGATCGCCGTTGTAACCCTGCTTGAGGTTTACGCCTACTTCTGAAGCTGCTTCCATCTTAAAACGGTTAAGAGCCTCTCTTGCCTCGGGAACTACGTTCTTGCTGCTTGACATTTCGTTTCACTCCTTTTAATGAATTGCGTCAGCAGTAATATTATTAGCGGCAAAACAAAAAATACAACTGAAAAGTTTTGTCAATTTTAAAACAAAAGAATCAGCCTTCCCGACCACAAACCAGAGAAGACTGTAAATATTTTCAGCAAAAAAATGTTTTAACAAACCATTTATATATTCTTACAAAGAAATCGCCGATCGCTCTGAAAACACGTTTGAAAAATCCTTCCTTTTCAGGTGCCGGATCCGGAGCAGGCTCTTCCTCTTCAGGAGTTTCCGTTCTGTCAAAAATCTGATCGCCTATGAGAGTTTCAGTCTCGGGCGCCTGAGAATCAGGATCGGTATAAAGATAGATTATCTGCGGATTCTTTTCACCGTCCTGAACAATAACTCTGATTATTCCTTTATCGGGAGCTGCTTCAAAAGTGCGCTCGGATGCACGAAGATTGTTGATATATACGCTGCTGTTTTCGTCAGCGTTGACGCTTATCGTGATTTCGCCGCCGCAAAGCTCGCTTATATCATAACCGATTTTGCCGTCAGTTATTTCAATTTCCTGACCGTTTACAACGATTGATTCGGCGCTTTTTGTAAATGATACTTTTTCGCCTGTTTCGATCATGCAGACTCTTGAAACTTCGGTTGATTTTTCGCCGAACATTGCGCCGTCAATAAACGTAGCCGTCTGAACTTTTACGAAATTGACGTAATCAAGTCTTACGGGATAACCGTTTTCATCAACTGCCCACGAAATGTCAAACTGACCGTCAATGCCTTTTTCAGTCGGATTCTCTATATAAGGATTATATGCGATATTGTCTATTTTATAAGGATATGCGTCAACGTAGCCGAACTGAGTCTGGATTCCGTTTTTCATAGACGGAGTGCGCTGAACCGCAAGACATACGCCGCCCAGAGTGATTTCATCATCGGGGATTTCAACGGTTTTATAAAAATCCTTATCGGGATATTTTGCGGCTATTCTTCCGCTGACGGCTCCGCTTTCGCCGTTTGAATCAACGTAATCGCAGATGTTTGTTCCGTTGTTTTTATAAGTTACGGAATAGTTCCAGTCTGTCTGATTTTCAAAATGCTCGCTGCCGGCAAGAGCATACCAGTTTTCGCCGTCCTGCGATACCCATACCTGACCCGGCTCCTGAGTTGTAAGAGCGCCGTTGAAAGCGTTGCCGCTGATCCTGAAATCAACGCCGTAAGGATTTTTCGGGTCATTCATTACGGGAGTATTGAATTCATAAACAACGTATCCGCCGTAGTTGCCAAGCGACGTAGTATTGCCGTTCTGCGTCAAAGTAGTATCAATAAACTTACCGTACTGGCCGTTGTTTGTGTACTGGCTGGGAGCTACGAGATACTCCTTCACCCTTGCGTCAACAGCGTACTCGATCGCAAACGCCGGCGCGCAGAGACTCAGCATAACGAGCGCAGCGATTATTACTGCAATTATTTTTTTCATTGTTTTCACTTCTTTCCTGAATTTCTATGAATATTCTATCACATTATAAATTTATGTCAACAAAATAATTTACGTTATTTGACTTTGCATATAAAACAAAGTATAATATTTTTCGGTGATTCAATGAAGGAATTAACGTTTTATTTAAAGAAATATAAAAAAGAAAGCATCCTCGCTCCCCTGTTCAAAATGATCGAGGCGATTTTTGAATTGTTTGTGCCGCTTGTAATATCCGGCATTATTGACACAGGTATTCCGAATTCAGACAAAGGCTATCTTTTAAAGATGGGCGGCGTGCTTTTTGCTCTGGCGGCGGTAGGGCTTGCAAGCTCGGTCACCGCTCAGTATTTTGCCGCCAAAGCCGCCATAGGCAGCGCCGCAGATATGAGGAATGACCTTTTCCGTCACATCAACAGCTTTTCATATACCGAAATTGATTCTTTCGGCACGTCTACGCTCATAACGAGGCTCACCAACGACGTAAACCAGGTGCAGACGGGCATCAACATGGTGCTGAGATTATTCCTGCGCTCCCCTTTTATTGTTTTCGGCGCAATGATAATGGCGTTCACTATAAACGTCAAGGCGGCGCTTGTTTTTACTGCGGCAATTCCGCTGCTGTTCGCCGTAGTTTTCGGGATCATGTTTTTAAGTATTCCCGTCTACAAAAAGATTCAGTCAAAGCTTGATAAAATCACTCTTCTGACACGCGAAAATCTTTCAGGCGTCAGGGTCATCAGGGCTTTCAACAGAGAAGAAAAGGAAAAGCAGGAATTCGGCGAGACGACGGACGAGCTTCAGAAGCTTCAGATTTTTGTCGGCAGAATTTCGGCTCTGCTCAATCCCGTGACTTACGTCATTTTAAACCTTGCGATAGCCGCACTTATTTGGAAAGGCGCAATTTCCGTAAACTCAGGCGTACTCACTCAGGGCGCAGTCGTGGCTCTTGTAAATTATATGTCGCAGATTTTAGTTGAGCTGATAAAGCTTTCAAATCTGATAGTAACGATAAACAAAGCCTCCGCAGGCTTTAAACGCATAAGATCGGTTATGATCGTCAGCACAAAAATGGAATTCCCCGAAAAAAGCGCCGAAAAGAAAGACAGCGATTGTGCTGTTGAATTTGACAACGTCAGCTTCTGTTATGAGCGTTCAAAAGAGCCGTCGCTTGAAAACATCTCATTCAGGATAAGAAAAGGCATGACGGTCGGCGTTATCGGCGCAACAGGCTCAGGCAAATCAACACTTGTAAACCTCATTCCGAGATTTTATGACTGTACCGGCGGCGAAGTTAAGCTTTTCGGAAACGGAGTAAAAAGCTATTCAAAAGACGATTTGAACGCACTCACAGCCGTCGTACCGCAGAAGAGCGTGCTTTTCAAAGGCACTCTTAAAGATAATATCCGCTGGGGCAAGGAAGACGCCGCGGACAGCGAGATTATGGAAGCGGCAAAGATTGCTCAATGCGATGATATTATCAAAGTAAAAGGCGGTCTTGATTTTGAAATCGAGCAGGACGGCAGGAACCTTTCCGGCGGTCAGAAACAGAGAATCGCCATAGCAAGAGCGATAGTAAAATCCGCCGAAATTCTTATTCTTGACGACAGTATGTCCGCACTCGATTTTGCTACCGACGCACGACTCAGAAAAGCGATAAAGGAAAACACTCAGAATACGACCGTTTTTATCGTATCCCAAAGAGCGTCAACCGTTAAAAATGCGGATATAATCATCGTTCTTGACGACGGCAGACTTGCCGGAATCGGCACAGACGAAGAGCTGTTCCGAAGCTGTGAGGAATACCGTGAAATCTGTCTTTCCCAGCTTTCAGGCGAGGAGGCTGAAAAAAATGGATAAAAAAGCCACACTCATCAGAATTTTTAAATATATAAGAAAATATTCTCTGCTTGTAGTTATTTCTATATTACTTGCGGCGCTGAGCGTTGCGCTCACGCTTTATGCTCCTATTCTTTCAGGCAGGGCAATTGACTGCATTATTTCAAAAGACAACGTTGATTTTCAGAATCTTGCAAAAATCATAATTTCATTTATAGCCGTTATTGCGGCGACTTCCGTTTCACAATGGATAATGAACGCCTGCAACAACAGAATCACCTACCGTGTTGTAAAAGATATCCGTGTCAAAGCGTTTGAAAGGCTTCAGTCAACCGACGTTTCTTTTGCCGATTCTCACCCTCACGGCGATATAGTCAGCAGGATAGTCAACGACGCCGACCAGTTTTCTGACGGACTGTTAATAGGATTCACTCAGTTTTTCACAAGTATTCTTACTATTTTCGGCACGCTCGGATTTATGTTTTCAATAAACTACAAAGTAACTATTGCCGTTATCTGCGTCACGCCGCTTAGTCTTTTCGCCGCATCGTTCATAGCTAAAAAAACTTACGATATGTTCGGCAGGCAGTCTGCGAAAAGAGGAAATCTGACGGCGCTTACCAACGAAATGATCACCAATCAGAAAATCGTCAAGGCTTTCGGTTATGAAGCAAATGCTGCCGGACGGTTTGAAAAAATCAATTCATCTCTTGCAAAATACAGCCTTAAAGCTACGTTTTTCTCTTCACTTGTGAATCCGACAACGAGATTTGTAAACAGCCTTGTTTACGCCTGCGTTGCTATTTTCGGCGGAATAGCTGTAATAAACGGTGCAAATGCCGGCGGGATCACCGTAGGTCAGCTCGTCTGTCTTTTAAGCTACGCCAATCAGTATACAAAGCCGTTCAATGAGATTTCCGGAGTTGTAACCGAGCTTCAGAATGCGCTTGCCTGCGCCGCAAGATTTTTTGAACTGATTGACGAAAAAGAGCAGATCTCGGATAAAAACAATAAAGAAATCGGCGCCGTTTCAGGAAACGTCAGAATCGAAGACGTCAGCTTTTCTTATGACAAGAGCAAGGAGCTTATCAAGAATTTCAGCGCCGACGTAAAAGAAGGTCAGCACGTCGCAATAGTCGGACCTACCGGCTGCGGTAAAAGCACGGTTATAAATCTGCTTATGCGCTTTTATGATACGGACAGCGGATGCATCAAAATCGACGGCAACGACATAAAGACCGTTACCCGTAATTCTCTTCGCAAAAATTACGGCATGGTGCTTCAGGAAACGTGGCTCAAAACAGGCACGGTAAAAGAAAATATCGCTTTCGGCAAGCCTGATGCGACTGATGAAGAAATAATTGCGGCGGCGAAGCTCACTCACGCACACTCGTTCATAAAAAAACTTCCCGACGCATACGATACCGTTATCGGCGAGGAAACGGGCAATCTTTCCCAGGGGCAGAAACAGCTTCTTTGCATAACAAGAGTAATGCTTTCCCTGCCGCCCGTGCTGATACTCGACGAAGCTACGTCTTCGATAGACACTAAAACAGAGCTGAGGATCCAGAAAACTTTTGACAGAATGATGAGAGGCAGAACAAGCTTTATAGTAGCGCACCGTCTTTCTACAATTAAATCTGCGGATATAATTCTTGTTATGCACGACGGCAGAATCGTTGAGCAGGGAACTCACGCCGAACTGCTCAAAAAAGGCGGATTCTATTCTGAAATTTACAACAGCCAGTTTGCAGGTGAATGATATGAGCGAACACAAAGCGATTTTAATATTTATTATACTCGTTATCTCAGCCGTGATAATTGCCGTGCTGGGCATAATGCTCAACATCAGAAAAGCCGCAAAACTTTTTAAAGACGACTCTTCTTCAGATGATGAGAACGATGAAAATATTCATAATAATGATAGACAATAAAAGTTTCTTGTGATAGAATGTTAAAAGCTTATTATAAAAGGTCTTGATAAACTTGCAGAAGCTCAACGAAAAGAATTCAAAAAAACTTATTGCCCTATGCTCTGTGGCGTACTTCGTGAGCTACTTGACGAGGGTAAACTTTGCCGCAGTCATAGCCGCCATAATTTCGGCAGGCGACGTTACCAAAACCGTTGCGGGCGCAGTAACAACCGTCGGATTCATTACCTACGGCGTTGGTCAGCTTATAAGCGGCTGGCTCGGAGATAAAATAAATCCGAAAAACCTGATGTTTGCAGGATTCATCACAACGGGACTTATGAATCTTATGATTCCGTTTTCAAAAAGCGGAATTATGATGTGCGTCGTGTGGGGAATCAACGGCTTTGCTCAGTCGCTGATGTGGCCGCCGATGGTAAAAATCATGAAAATCGCTCTGACTGCCGACGGATACAACAAAGGCTGTGTCAGCGTAAGCTGGGGCAGTACTATTGCGACGATACTTATTTACCTTGTTTCTCCGCTGATAATCACACTTACAAACTGGAGAGGCGTGTTTTTTGTAAGCAGCAGCGTTGCGCTTATTATGTCCGCAGTATGGATGTATCTGCTCACGCTGATTGAGAAAAAAACAGGTCTTTACTACCCTCTTATGAACGGCAAAAAAGAGCGTCAGAAACATTCATTCGCTATGGACGGACTGCTTCTTTTGTTTGTAATGCTCGCAATTTTCCTTCAGGGTACACTGCGTGACGGAATAACAACATGGATACCGACGTACATTTACGAAGTATTTAATCTGAACAGCGAAAAATCCATACTTACCGGTGTTATTGTTCCTGTTTTTTCACTTGCAAGCATCCAACTCACATCAATAATGTTCAACAAAATGGGCAAAAAGCCGTTTAAATGCTCAGGACTGTTATTCGTCATTGCCGCTGTCAGCGCAGGCGCACTTTCGGTGTTTTCTGGTATTTCGGTAATTGTTACCGTTATTCTTTCCGCATTGATCGTTGCGTGTATGCATGGCATCAATCTTATTCTTGTATGTATGCTTCCTGCGATATACGCTGACGAAAAAAATATGTCCACACTTTCAGGAACTCTGAATTTCACGACTTACGTCGGCTCTGCGGCGTCAACTTACGGCTTTGCCGTTCTCTCGGACAAAACCGGCTGGGGCGGTACAGTAATCATCTGGACCGTTATAGCGGCTCTCGGCGCGGCAATGTGCGTACTCAGCGCCGCAAGATCTGCAAAAAAGTCATAAAAAACTAAAAAAATAAATGTCGGCTTTAAGAAGTGCAAAGTCAAAATAAATTCTGACTTGCACGCCTTGACCGGCATTTTTTATTTAACTTTTATTTTACTGCTTCAAAGTACTCTTCGTCAGTTACTTCTTCGCACCATTCTGTTGAACAGTCCGTACCCGGAACTTCTATTGCTAGATGGCTGAACCACGAATCAGGCGCAGCGCCGTGCCAATGCTTAACTCCGATAGGAATATTCACAACCTTGCCCGGCGTCATTTCAACTGCGGAACTGCCTGCTTCCTGATAAAATCCTCTGCCGCCGATGCAGATAAGCATTTGACCGCCGCCCGAAGAGGCTTTATGGATATGCCAGTTATTGCGGCACGCAGGCTCAAACGTTACGTTAAAAAGCGGAACCTGCTGTGTTGAAACAGGAGCAAGATAGCTCTGACCCTTGAAAAACTTGCCGTAAGGATTCTTTTCGCCTATCGGGAAAAACAGCGTATTCTGAAACTTATCTTTTTGGGTAAGCTCAGGCTCTTTTTCGTTCCATATCTCCTTGCACATTCTGAATACAGCCCAGCCCTTCGGCCAGCCGGTATACATTGTTGCGTGGGTGATAACAGCGGCGATCTCGCTTTTTGTGACGCCGTTGTTTTTAGCGTTTTGAAGATGATACGCAAGTGAAGAATCCGTAATACCGGAGGACATCAGCGCAACGACCGTGATAATGCACCTCGTCTTAATATCTATTGCTCCGTCGTTCCATACTTCGCCGAAAAGCACGTCATCATTAAGATGCGCAAACATCGGCGCAAATTCACCAAGCTGATCTCTTCCTGCTGTCTGTTTGATCATTTAAAACACCTGCTTTCTTTATCTGTATGAGCGCTCATAAATGCCTGCTATATCTTCATCATCAGTTTCTGCAGGGTCATTATTAAAAAGACCGCCCATAGTTGCTCTTGCGTTCTTTGCCATTTTCATAAATTCGTCGGGAGTAATCCCATAATCCGACATTTTAAGCTCGCCTACCATACAGGCATCTTCAAGAGCTTTCAGTGCCGTGATAAAATCTTCTGGCTTATCCGCATCGTTCATTCCGAGGAATTTTGCCATATCAATAAATCTGTCGTCGCAGACGTGCCTATTGATCCAGAATCTGAAATATTCTATCGAAATCATTATAAGCCCTGCGCCGTGCGGCAGTTCGGGATGATATGCGCTCATTGCG
>CADAMY010000089.1 GCA_902789095.1 Oscillospiraceae bacterium
AATCGGGATATAGCGAGGTGCTTTTATGAATGAGAATAACAACAAGAAAGGCAATAACAAATCCAGCCTTGTGATTGGTATGTGTATAGGAATTGCAATTGGAACCGCAGTCGGAGTTGCAACAAAAAATATCGGTTTGTGGTTGCCTATTGGTCTGGCAACGGGCATTAGTCTCAGCTTTGCCATAGGTCATGACATCGATGATAATGGTGATGACGAAACGGGCGATCAGTAGCGTCGGGCTTCCACGCCCGACTGAAAAAGATGAAGCAGAAAATAATGTCGGGCGCTTTGCCCGACGCTGCAGGCACAGATAAAAGCGTAAAGATTGCCTATATAAATCGGGATTTGAAGAGTAGTTTCAAAGCCGAAACTTTTTACTGCATTCAAAATGGACAGATAATGCCATCGGCAAGCAGTTGTAGTGGTCGACGACCTCGGCGACCATTGGTGTGTATTGCTTCTTTTGATTTTCATGGGCTGCCGAGTCGACAGCCCCTACAAGCGGAAGAAGAAATCATTACATTTCTGTTTTAATCTTTATTTTAATGATAAATGATCCTGTATTCTTTTTGCAGCGATAAATTCTGATTTGTCGAAATAATAATCATAAATACAAAACTGGTAGGAGGAATATTAATGATTTATAACAGTTTCCAGGATATCCGCCTTTCCGCACTGGGATTTGGAGCCATGCGTTTGCCCGTAATAGACGGAGATGACAGCCATATTGATGAGACGGCAGCGCTTCGTATGGTCGATATGGCTATGACCAACGGCATCAACTATTATGATACGGCATGGGGTTATCATGGTGGAAACTCTGAGCTTGTTATGGGCAAAGCGCTTGCGAACTATCCGCGGGAGAGTTTTTATGTAGCAACAAAGTTCCCCGGCTATGATCCCGCCAATTGGAGCAAGGTGGAGGAAATCTTCGAGGCACAGCTGAAAAAGCTGAACGTTGAGTATTTTGATTTTTATCTCTTCCACAATGTATGTGAAATGAACATAGACGCTTATCTGAACGATGAAAAGTACCATATCTACAGCTATTTGATGGAACAGAAGCGCAATGGCCGCATTAAGCATCTGGGATTCTCCTGTCATGGCAGTATACCTGTTCTCAAGCGCTTTTTAGATGCTTACGGCAAGGATATGGAATTCTGTCAGCTTCAGTTGAACTATCTGGACTGGAGCTTCCAGCATGGTAATGAAAAGGTCGAGCTGCTGGGTGAAATGGGTATACCGGTTTGGGTAATGGAGCCCCTGCGAGGCGGTAAGCTTGCCCGTTTGGCTCCAGAATACGAAGCAGAGCTGAAAGAACTTCGTCCGGACGAGGAGATTGCCGCTTGGGCTTTCCGTTTTCTGCAAAGCATACCCGGTGTGACGATGATTCTTTCCGGAATGTCAGACCGGGAACAGCTTGAGAAAAACCTCGCCACCTTTGCGGAAAATCGGAAACTGAACGAAGTCGAGATGCAAACATTAATGGGAATTGCGGAGAAGATGCTCTCTGTCGGCACGGTACCCTGTACGGCGTGTCATTACTGCGTCAGTCATTGCCCGATGAGTCTGGACATTCCGCATTTACTGTCCCTGTACAATGAGCATGCATACACGGGCGGCGGATTCATTGCACCGATGGCGCTGAGCGCTATGCCGTCTGAAAAGCAGCCGTCCGCCTGCCTGCAATGCCGTTCTTGTGAGCAGGTATGTCCTCAGCAGATAAAAATATCGGAGGTGCTGGCGGATTTTTCTGAAAAGCTGGCATAAAGACAACATCTGATTTGTTCAGATGACTAAAGAAGGTGGCTGAGTTGATACTCAGCCACCTTCTTTATGACGGACACCTTATCCGGTGATCTTTTGCGTATAATCAGAAATAATTTTTATAATTTACTGATTACTTTTATATATTTATCTGCAATATATGATTTGATATTTTTGTATGCGCTGCTTTCAATGAGCTTTGCGAGCGTGTATTTTTCGATAAATTGCCGAATAATGTCAATTACAAAACCAACGATGAAAATTGCTAAGCAAAAGCCGATAATATACAGTACCGCAAAATCACCAGATAAGCGTGTTTTCATATCAAGCAGATCGTTCCAAATAAACGTCTTGCTGATTTTATTATCGTGCAGAAGGTAAATTCCCAAAACTGAAGAAGCGACGGTATTTATGACTGCGCTGTTTTTGATTTTCATATCTTTGAATAAGCAGAAAACACCGATGCTCAGAAGTATTATAAAAACAGAATTCTGCTTTATAAAATACATCGACGTTTCGGGTTTCAATATATCGCTGAATCTGTCATAAACAAACATAAAACCGAAAATAAAAGCGTATGAGAGAACAGCGATAAGTGCGCTTGATTTTTTGGAGTTGAAAACGCCTGACGGATAGAGCCTGAGATATGCGCCGATGATATAAATTACAATAAATATGATAAAATCATTGAAATACAGAAGATTTTCGGAATTTCCGCCGTTGAAAAGGCTGACGGCTGTCGGTATGACCGACCAGATAAACGTAGTAATTATTATCAGTCTTTTAAGCTGAATCTGTGTGAGATTCAATATCATTTTATTGATAAAAGGGGAGAGGATATAAACCATTATATAAACCGTCAGAAACCACGGATGGCTGATTCCGTGCACAGTATGCTTTATCATTCCCGCAAAACTGAACGGCGAAGAAGTCCACACGTATGAAATAATGCCTATTAATATATTATAAAAATACATCTCGCATATAAGCAGTATTACTTTCTCCCAGCGGAATCGTGATTTTATCATAAAATATCCTGAAATCAGGATATACAGGTTCACGCCGAATTTACCGAGAATCAAAAAAGACTGAACAAGGTAATGATTGAGCCCAAAAGGCTCGATAACGGCTTTACCGTGAAAAACACAGTGAAAGCATAATATGGAAAACATGGCTATAATTCTCAGCAGTTCAAGATTAGACTGTCTGAGTTTTTTGCTTTTATCCATTTTTTGAAGGTTCCTTTCTGTTTTGTAAATACAATTATAACATAAATATATAAAAAAACAATATTATATATCGGATATTGATTGAAGCATTTTAAATTTTTGGATAATAAACATACGCCGACAGCAACAAATTTTTAAGTAAAATGCGATATTTTTTTGTAAAAAGTGTTGTATTCAAACTAGTTTCGTGTTAAGATTTATCTGTCGAATTTATTTCGGTAATTTTACCCGATTTGGAGGATTTATTATGAGCTTTCCTATTGGTGTTCAGCTTTATTCCGTAAGGGACGCTATGGCTGAAGATTTTGAAGGAACCATTAAAAAAGTGAAAGAAATGGGCTATGACGGCGTTGAGTTTGCCGGTCTTTTTGACAACAGCCCTGAAAAAGTAAAGGCTATATGCGACGAAAACGGACTTGTTCCGATTTCCGCTCATGTAAGCTATGATGAAATTGCCGCTGATCCTGAAAAGGTTATTTCCGATTATGCAAAGATCGGCTGTAAATATATCGCAATTCCCTACGCTGTTGAGGAGCGCCGTCCCGGAGGTGAGCTTTTTGATGAAACGGTTGAAGGCATCCGCAATTTTGCTGCTATCGGTAAAAAATACGGTATCACAATGCTTTACCATAACCATGATTTTGAATTTGAAAAGCTCAACGGCGAATATCTTCTTGACCTGCTTTATAAAGCACTTTCAGCAGACGAGCTTCAGACGGAGCTTGATACTTGCTGGGTAAATTACGGCGGTGAAGATCCCGCAGCTTACCTCAGAAAGTACGCAGGCAGAGCTCCCGTTGTTCATATCAAGGATTTTGTTGCTAAGAGCAGAGGCGCCAAGGTTTATGACCTTATCGGTATAGACGACGGAGCACAGGAGCTGGCTGACGGAGAAAAAGATTTTTCTTATATGCCTGTCGGCTACGGCGTTCAGGATATGCCCGCTATTGTTGATGCCTGCAAGGCTGCAGGTGCCGAGTGGCTTATCATTGAGCAGGATGATCCTTCAATGGGTAAGACCCCGCTTGAATGTATCAAACTCAGCATAGATTATCTTAAAACCATCAATAAATAAGGAGGACTAATATATGTCAGATAGTGTATTAAGCCGTTTTACTCAGGAAGTTGAAGAAGAAAAGGTTTCTACCGGTAAAGTATTCAAAGTAGGGATCATCGGCACAGGCTGGATCGCAGAAGCTCATATTGAAAGCTATCTTCAGATGGATGACGTTGAAATCGTAGCTGCTGCCGATCTTATCCCCGGAAAAGCAGAAAAATTCATGAAACGTTACGGAGTTGAAGGCGTTCGTCTTTATCCGAGCCATAAGGAATTGCTTGATAACGAAAAAGATCTTGACGCAGTAAGCATCTGCACATACAATAAAACTCACGCTGAATGCGCAATCTATGCTCTTGAGAAGGGCGTTAACGTTCTTCTTGAAAAGCCCATGTGCGTTACCACCGAAGAGGCTGTTGAAATCATGAGAGCCGAAAAGAAGAGCGGCAAGCTCCTTTCAATAGGCTTCCAGCCCAGAGGCGACGAAAATATGAAGATGATCAAAAAGATCGTTGAATCAGGCGTACTTGGCGACATCTATTATATCCAGACCGGCGGCGGCAGAAGAAGAGGAATCCCCAACAGCACGTTTATCGAGCAGAAAACAGCCGGAATCGGCGCTATGGGCGATATAGGCTGCTATTCACTTGATATGGTTCTCAACGCTATCGGTTATCCGAAGCCTCTTACGGTTACAGGTTATACATCCAATTTCTTCGGCACAAATCCGAAGTATAATAACCCTGAAGACGCTAAGAGATTCGACGTTGAAGATTTCGCTGCTGCATTTGTTCGTCTTGAAGGCGGTATTATCCTCGATTTCCGTATCGCATGGGCAATGCATCCCGACACTCCCGGCGACACTATCATCTTCGGTAAAGAGGGCGCTCTCAGAATTCCTTCAACAGATTGCTGGAACGGCTCAACAGGCGGCCCGATGAAGATCTATCACGACGTAGCCGGCGAACCGGTTGAAACCGTTATTCCCGTTATTGAAGCTCCGGAAAATGACAAAGGTCTTTTCTATAAGAAATGCCGTTCTTTCCTTGACGCTATCGCAACAGGCGGTAAAGCTCCTGTTCCGTCAGAGCAGATTCTTTACAATCAGGCGATCATCGACCATATCGTTAAATCTGCTGCTCTCGGCAGAGAAATCGAAGTTGAAATCCCCGAAATCTGATCATACATTAAAAATTATGCCGCAGAGTAAAATCTGCGGCAGTTTTTATTTTAGTCAATCAAATCTTTGATCTGACTAAGCGTATTTATTTCTGTATATTCGCATTTGGGAGTTTTATCGCTCCCGTAACCTCTTGAATCAAAATAATTTCTGAAAAAAATCGGAAAAATCCCGGCCTTTGCGGCGCCTTCTATATCCGTTTCGGGATTATCGCCGCAGTAAAGTATTCTGCTTTTATCGGTTTTTGATAAGAGCGCAGCAATGTTGAACATACATGGATCGGGCTTCCTGTAAATATAATCGGCAGAGGTCAGAACAAAATCGAATTTGTGATAGGGAAATATTCTTTCAAGCCTTTTTCTGAGAACCTTTCCCGACCACATCATGTTGCTGATTATTCCCGTTTGGATTCCATTTTTATCTAAAAATGCGAGCAGAGCTTCTGCTCCGTCAACTGCTTCTCCTTTAGAAGCAGCATACCAGAAAATCCGTTCGATTTCTTCATCAGCCATATCAAGATTTATACCGAAATTTCCGAAAAGAGCTCTGCTGTATGCGGCGCCGGATACTTCGATATTATTCTCTCTCATATCTTTTATTTTCGGCAATAGATTTGTTTTGCCGTACTCAATTATCCTGCTGAGCAATTCGGGATCATCAAACCCTGCGGTCTTTAACAGAGCTTTGTTGCCGTTTTCGGCGTTCCAGTCCTGCTCGGTCACAAGGGTGTTGCCGTAATCAAATAAAACTAATTCGGGATTCATCTGCTCAGTTCCTTTGCTCTTTTTAAGATTTTAATAACGTTGATAATAAAAAATATTAAAACAGCAAAGCCGGCGGCAGTAACGAGAATTGCGCTGGTTTTTGAAACGTTTGTGTCACCGAGCTTCAGTACAGTGCCGGAAAGAATCATCATCAGCGAAATAAATCCAAGCAGAAAAGCAATTATTCCTACGGCGCCGACGGGCAGGAATGCGTTCTTAAACTGCTGGAGAATATAAGTTCTTTTGATTCTGCTGCTGGCAAACGAGTCTTTCAAGCTGATATTTTTTGCGCCTGAAATCTCAGTTTTGTATGCAACGAGTATAGCGTCTTCCTGAAGAGTTTCGATGCCCGTAACCTTTTTAAAAACCGTAACAGCGGCTTTTGAGGATATTATTTCAAACTCAACGGACGTGTCAAGCTGAATATGACTGCCGGGTTTCTCATCCACGGATTTCATAGCGTCAAGACCTTTCGGCTTGTCGCTGTCAAACATAGTTTCCTTTGGAATTCTCTTTCTGTGAAGAACAATATTGTGTATTCCTTTTTCAACAGAATCAAGGCTTATGCTCTCGCCGTCTCGCAGTTCGTGATCTTTTCCGTCAAGAGTTATCAGTATATCGTCTTCTGATTTGTTGTCTATTCTGAGTGTTGACATATTTCCCCTTAAAAAAGCCGCCCACAGATAATTGTGAGCGGCATAATCGTTTTATTATTCTACAGTTACAGTACCGTCTTCAGCAACATCTATTTTCATTCCGTCTTTAACGTATGCGAGGAATTCATCACCAAGCGAGTCAACCGCAACTATTGAGTTGTCGGTCCAGACGTCTGCAAGAATAACGCCTGCCGCTGCAAGAGAGTCAATAGGCTGAGAGAAGAGCATTGCGCTCGGTGAAATTTTAAGAGCGCTGACGGTGTAAAGAACCATACCGCCCGTGGTTGAGCCGATAGTCTGCGGTAAGCAGAGAACCTTGCCCGTAAGATTCTTGCCGAAAACATCGGGATTGTTCTGGTCAGAGCCGATAACGTAATCCTTGCCGATAAGGGGAATATCGTGAAGAAGAGCAGTTTTCTGGAACGTTGCAAGAGTATTAACGCCGTTGTGGGATACTATTGCTTCGCCTTTGCTGATTTTGCCTGCTACAACAGGACGACCTTTGAATACTTTACTCATGATCAGATTCCTCCTTTAACAGCAATTCTTGTAATGTCGTCATTTGTGAAATAACGAGCAGTTGTGTATGTACGAAGTTTGTTTGAGCAGGTGATTACGTTGCTCGTGTCGCCTCCGCAAAGCGGGTTGTTCATATACATAAGCGGGCATATAGAAGTGATCTTAATGCCGAAGCTTAAAATCTTGTCGTATGCTGATTTGTTTTCTTTCTTAAATCTTTCAAGAACGTCGGGAGCAGTTGTCATTATAGTGCGGATGCCGACTTTTGATTTGCCCTGAGCTTTAAGCTCTTTTTCAAATCTTTCGCACCATTCGCCGAGCTGAGCGTATGAAAGGTGAGGGCAGCCGATGAAGCAAAGCTTCGGAGCGGCGTTCTTATCTTTCCACATAACGGGATAGCTCTTGTAAACTCTTTCAAGCTCTGCGTCGTCAATTACGTAAGTCTTTGCGCCTTCAACGATAAGGTCTTCGCCGAGCTCTTTTGCTTCTGGAGTGAGGTTTTCAATATGATAAAGACCAACTGCGCCGTTTGAAGCGGTAGCTGCGCCGAAATCTTTAAGATAAGCTTTAGCGTCGTCAGTAAGCTCTGTTCCGATGAATTTATCAAGCCCCTTGACGTAAGGAACGTCTTCCATAACCTTCATGCCGATAGCTGAGCCGAGAACCTGAGCTTCGGGTTTCTTTTCAGTCTTAACTTCGATTATCCATTTTGCTTTTCTGCCTTCGTCAGTGAGAAGGTCAAATTCCGGAACCTTGCCGAGAATCGAGCCGAAAAGCTCAATAATGCCGGAGTTGCGGTTGCATCTTGCGCCTAAAACCGAGTTTGCAAAAACAACTGCGCTGGATTCCGCCCATGAAAGAATGTCGCCTTTCTTAGGCGTGTTGCCGACTTCGTCAAAGTAGCTGGCGCAGGTGAAAGCGTTATTGTCTTTGATGCCGAGCTTTTTGAGCTGAACTTCATAAGAATCCTGCATGCCGTAAAGAACTTTGTTGAAAACGATTTTCTGAAGAGGATTGCATTTTACGTTGGCATAGTCGATCGGACGTGGGTCAACGGTAAATGACTCGTCAACCTTGAGACCTGCCTTGATAAGTTCGTCCATAATAGAGAAAACGGGTTTTAATACGGAGATGCCGAAGCTTGTAACAAGATGACCTTTGCCCGTAACCGGAACAAATCTTTCGGCGTTGAAAGCGTCGCCGTAAAGAACGAGCGTTTTCATAACCTTAGCCATCGTCTCGCCCTTAGAGCCGTGAAGAATGGCTTTTTCGTCATCCGTAAGCTTCATTTTGTAGTTGAAGTTTTCATTCATGGGTGATTCCTCCTTAATATTCAAATCAAGTGTTTTTATACATTTATATTGCTAACCTTTTTTTGATCGGTCAGCGGCCATTTGAAAATGCAAATGCAGTTTTACGTCTTTGGTCGTAGGGAATGCCGCCCTCGGCATTCCAAAGCCGAAAATTACATCGAATTTCCATGGAACGCTGGGGCAGCGTTCCCTACAATCGCTCATTTTAAATAATCATCAAATCTTGCAGCGGTCGACGACCCGGCGAGCGATACGCAAAATCAAACAATTATTTATAAATAGTTGAATTAAAAATCTAAATATGCTATAATGCTCTCGCCACGCAAATTTAATATTGTATTCACCATATAAGTATGTGTTTTTGTTTTTGCAAAAAATGCATGCTCTGTTTCCGCATACTTGTATGGTGTTGGATAAATTTGCGTGGCAGCGATTGGAGCTATGCGTTTTTCATGCGTGGCTTCAGGGCTGCGCATTTTTTATTTTAAGGAGGTATTTTGTAAAAGTTCTACCTGCGGTAGATACTTACCGTCTTGACGGGCAGTACGGCGTAATTTATAATTTTTATATACTATAAAAGGAAAGAGGTAAAAAAATGATTTGTCCGAAATGCAATTCAGAAGTTGGTGAAAGTAAATTTTGCCCGGAATGCGGGAATCAAATTATCCAAACAAGAGTAAATAAAAATGAAGAAAAAGAAATATTGCCTAATAGAATAGAAGCTGATATTGTGAATAGTAATGATACTGTTATTAATCATCAACATATAGATGCAAATGGTGAAACATATTATGATGCTTTGAAAAAGATTGATGAAGAAAAGAGCAAAAAAAAGAAGAAAAAAAGAATAGGCTGCTTAACGGTGATATTGTTAATAGTTGTTTTTATATCAGGATTTATTATTATTTCAAATTTTAGTGAATATAATAAGGTATCAGAAGCTATAAAGAACGGAGAAAAATACGAAGAGGCATATGAGTCATATCTGAATAGCAATCTTTTTCAAGGAAAAAAGAATGCAAAAAACAGCTATAAATGGGGTGTGTTAAGTTTAAAGAAGGATTTACCTGATTTTGCCTTTAAACTATTTGATAAATGTATCGAAATTGATTCACTTACTTATTCGGATAAAGTGGAGAAAACGAAATACAAATATTTGGATTCACTAGTTAAGCAAAAAAAATATTATACGGCATTGGCTATAATTAATAACCTTAAAGAGAATAATCAAAAAGTCGAGTATGATTATGAAACTATGGAAGAATGGATTAGTATTGCAGGCGAAAACTATGATGAAAAATCATATTATACTCTTATAGTATATCTTCAAAAAGAAAAGCAAGAAATTGATCCAAGCTTATATGATTATTGTATAGAATTTGCCGAAGAAGATATGAAAAATAATGACTTTGAAAAAGCTTTAGATTTATTAGAAAGATATAAAGGCGAGAAAGATATACAAAAAGAAATAATGGAATGTTATTATCAGGTTGGACTAAATAGATTTAAAGATAAAGACTATTATATGGCAGAACAGCATTTTTATCATTTAATTAAAGATAAAAAATATGAAAGCTATAATTCTGTTAATAAGTTGTATTTTTGGATTGAAAATGTTCATTATAAATATTCTAAAGATGATATTTTAGGATATGCGGATTCCGAAATCAAATCTAAATTAAAAGATCCTACGTCTTATCAGCGAATTAGCGGGACAGCCGGTGTAAGTCATACTATAACTGATGATAAAATCGAATACCATTTGTCTGCTGTTGTAATTTATTCAGCTACCAATAGTTTTAATGCAAGAATTAAAGACGAATATCTTTATGTAAAAACTGTTGAAGAATCTACACATGGTTTAAAAAAATCTGAAGCAGAAAAAATCATTGAAATGACATCCGATGAATTAATGAAGGATATGAATATATAATAATTATGACAAAATTTATCTTAAAAATAGTTGACAAATAATTCTTATTATGCTATTATATTTAGCACCGCATGCTTCTGGCGTTGTTTTGTTATGCCTAAACAACAAAAGTGATGTTTCATCCGCCTCAGAGCAGCGAGTCCATAATAAAGGAAGGTTAGTTCAATGTACGCAATTATTGTTACAGGCGGCAAGCAGTACAAGGTTGAAGCAGGCGACTGCGTTTACATCGAGAAGCTTGATGTTGAGGCCGGTGACGAAATTACCTTTGATAAGGTAGTTGCAGTTGGTAAGGACGACGGTATCGTTGTCGGTACACCTTATGTTGATGGTGCAACTGTTACCGCTAAGGTTGAAAAGAACGGCAAAGCTAAAAAGGTTGTTGTTTTCACCTACAAATCAAAGAAAAACGAGAAGCGTAAGATGGGTCACAGACAGCCCTACACCAAAGTTGAAATCTCTGCTATCAACGCATAATTTTTATGATTGACGCTGAGTTTTTCAAAAAAGGTGACGAGCTTTGCGGATTTGAGATCAAGGGTCACAGCGGCTACGGCGAGCAGGGCACGGATATAATCTGTGCGTCGGTTTCTTCGGCGGCTTTTATGACGGCGAACACCATTACCGATATTCTGTTTATTGACGCTGATATTTCCCTTAACGACGACGGATTCTTTAAATTCGTCATCAGTCCGTGTAAAGAAGCCCAACCGGTTCTCAGAGGCTTTGAGCTTCATCTTAAAGCCTTGTCACAGGATTATCCTGAAAACATTAAAGTAACATCTAACGGAGGTGCCAATAATGCTTAAAATCAACATTCAGCTTTTTGCTCATAAAAAAGGTATGGGTTCAACCCGTAACGGCCGTGATTCTGAATCAAAGAGACTCGGCGTAAAGCGTGCTGACGGTCAGTTCGTTCTCGCAGGCAACATTCTTGTTAAGCAGCGCGGAACACATATCCATCCCGGCAACAATGTCGGCAGAGGATCTGACGATACTCTTTTTGCTCTTATTGACGGTACTGTTAAATTTGAGCGCGTAGGCAAAGACCGCAAAAAGGTCAGCGTTTATGCACAGGAGCAGTAATTGAATAAACTTTCGGGGATCCCGTCAGGGGTCCCTAATTTTTTTGCTCTGAAATTGCGGATATAATTATAAATTTTTTAAAAACTTTTAAAAAAGGTCTTGGAACATAGAAAGATTTGTTATATAATATATTAGATTATGAGTACATTTAGGAAGGGAGTATCTGATGGATACAAAGTATTCAGTTTCCTTAACCAAAATTATCGAAGCGCACGGGTTTGAAATAGCTTATGCGCCCGATGATATAAATTCCCGATCTGTTATTTCTCCTGACGTAAACAGACCGACACTGATTTTTGCGGGCTTTGATAAATTCTTTGACGCTCACAGGCTTCAGTTTATCGGCGCTCAGGAAATGGCGTTTCTTGAAAGCTTTTCTGCTGAGGAAGAGGACGCAAGCATAAAAATGTTCCTCTCTCTTGAACCTGTTGCGGTTATCCTCACCAGGGGCAGGGAATACCCCGAAGCTTTTTATAAATACGCAAAAGAATACAGAGTGCCGCTGCTTAAAACCAGGGACACAACTTCAAGCTGCATGAGCTCGATAATTGCTTATCTTAACGTTGAGCTTGCTCCGAGAATAACACGTCACGGCGTATTCGTTGAGGTTTACGGCGAAGGCGTTTTGATACTCGGCGAGAGCGGAGTGGGCAAAAGCGAAACGGCGCTTGAACTTATCAAACGAGGTCACAGGCTTATAGCTGACGACGCTGTTGAAATCCGCAGGACTTCCTCCCGTACGATAGTCGGTACCGCTCCTGATAATATCAGGCACTTTATCGAGCTTCGAGGAGTCGGAGTGATAAACGCAAGGCGTATTTTCGGTATCGGCGCCGTTAAGCTTACGGAAAAAATCGATATGGTTATTCAGCTTGAGCCGTGGGAAGAGGGCAAGACCTATGAGCGTCTCGGTCTTGAAAGTGAATATACCGATATTCTGGGTATTAAAGTGCCTATTTCGGTAGTTCCCGTTCACGCAGGACGAAATCTTTCGATAATCATTGAGGCGGCTGCTATGAATAACCGTCAGAGAAAAATGGGTTACAATGCGGCAAGACAGCTCCTGCATAATCTCGGGATGACTGATGATATTTCCCCTGATGAAAAAGAGCTTGACATATGGCATGATTTATAATATTTTTAACAGAAAGGCAATGTGATTTTTATGTATAAAATCGGAGTAGATTTAGGCGGAACAAATATTTCGGTAGGCGTAGTGAATGATAATTATGATATAGTCGGCAAAGGCTCTGTTCCTACAAATGCGATCAGACCTGCCGAAGATATTTTTGACGATATAAAAAAGGCTATTGATATAGCTCTTGACGACGCAGGACTTTCGATGGACGATATAAGCACAGTCGGCGTAGGTACTCCCGGCTCTGTAAATAACGATACGGGATATATCGAGTATGCCAACAATCTCGGTTTCAATATGGTGCCTGCAACAGAAATGCTTGAAAGCAGAATAGGCAAGCCCTGTTTCTTTGCCAACGACGCAAGCTGCGCCGCTTTGGGCGAGCTTTATGCTGGCGCAGGCGCAGGATGCAAAAACCTTATCGCTGTTACTCTCGGCACAGGCGTCGGCAGCGGTATCGTAATTGACGGCAAGCTTTTCAGAGGCGCTAATTTCACAGGCGGCGAGATAGGTCATACCGTTATAAACGTTAACGGAGTTCCCTGCAACTGCGGCAGAAACGGCTGCTGGGAAAGCTACGCTTCAGCAACGGCTCTTATCAACCAGACAAAAGAAGCTATGGAAAAGAATCCCGAGAGCAAAATGTGGAACTGTGCAGGCGGCAAAATAGAAGCCGTAAACGGAAGAACGGCTTTTGACGCTATGAGAATGGGCGACAAAGCCGCAAAAGAAGTTGTTGATAAATATATATATTTCGTAGCAGTAGGCGTTATCAATATCGTAAATATTTTCCAGCCTGACGTTTTGTGCATAGGCGGCGGAATCTGCAACGAAGGCGAAACGCTTTTAGCTCCGATACGCGAATACTGCGAAAAAGAGCGTTACTCAAAATATGCAAAAAAACAGACCGTTATTTGTAAAGCAAAGCTCGGCAATGATGCGGGAATCATCGGCGCCGCTATGCTCGGTCAGTAATCGGTGAGTTTATGAATAAATACGAATCAATATATGATTTTGCCGTGAATAACAACTGCCGTGCGAATTTTGACGAGCCTATGAGCAAACATACGTCTTTTAAAATCGGCGGCAGCGCTTCGCTGTTTGTCACTCCGAGTGATGACGATGCGCTGATCAATCTGCTTGAAAAGTGCGCTCAGGAAAACGTGAGAACGTATATTTTGGGCAACGGCAGCAATATTCTCGTCTCCGACGAAGGAATTGACGCAGTCGTTATTTCAATGTGCCGTGATGAAGATCAAATTCAGGTTTCGGACGACGGAATCGTAAGTTGTTCTGCCGGCGTATCGCTTATGAAGGTGTGCAGAACCGCGCTGAAAAATTCTTTGTCAGGTCTTGAATTTGCATACGGGATTCCCGGCAGCGTCGGCGGAGCCGTTTATATGAACGCAGGCGCATACGGCGGTGAAATCAAAGATGTTATTGTTTCTTGCAAAGCCGTATCACGCGACGGAGTTGTAACTGAGTTCAAAAAAGAAGATATGCTCCTCGGATACAGAACGAGCGTGTTCAACAGTAATGATTATATTATTTTAAGCGCCAAGTTCAGGCTGATTGCGGATAATCCGGATAATATAAAATCCAGAATGGACGACTTTATGAACAGGCGCAAAACAAAGCAGCCGCTTGAATATCCGAGCGCAGGAAGCGTATTCAAACGCCCTGAAGGCTATTTTGCCGGAGCTCTTATTGAGGAATGCGGACTAAAAGGCAAACGGATTGGCGGCGCTGAAGTGAGCGTTAAGCATTCGGGATTTATTATCAATGTAGGTTCTGCAACGGCTGACGACGTAATGAAGCTCGTTGAATTTGTCAAAGAAACAGTAAAAAAAGAAAAAGGCGTAGAGCTGGAGCCGGAAATCAGAATTGTAAGATAAGAGGGGATGTAAATGGAAATTCTTGTTGTAACAGGTATGTCGGGAGCGGGCAAGTCAATTATAGTCGACGCTCTTGAGGATATGGGCTATTTCTGCGTGGATAATCTTCCGCCAAAGCTCATTGTTACGTTTTCCAAAATTTTAAGCCAGGCGGAAACTTATCAGAAGGTCGCTATCGTTACAGACATTCGTTCCTCAAATAATTTTGAGGATATAGTAACTTATCTTGACTATCTTCGTGATGAGGGATATAGCTATAAGCTCTTTTTTGTTGACGCCAATGATAATACGCTTATCAGAAGATATAAGGAAACAAGAAGAGTACATCCTCTGCTCAATGAAAATGCGGGTTCACTGTCAAAAAGTATTTCTCAGGAAAGGGAGATACTCAGTCCGCTTCTGAGCATTGCGGATTATTATCTTGATACAACCAGTCTTAAAGCGGCGGAATGTAAAAAACGTGTTGAGCGTATGCTTAATAAAAACAGCGAGCATCGTCTCAATATCCAGTGTCTCTCTTTCGGCTTTAAATACGGAGTTCCGATGGACGGCGACCTTGTATTTGATGTCAGGTGTCTGCCGAATCCGTTCTATGAGCCCGATCTTAAATATATGACAGGTCTTGATAAGCCTGTATGTGATTTTATAATGAAATATGAAGAAGCAACAACTTTAAGAGATAAATTCTTTGATCTTATAGATTATCTTATCCCGCTTTATAACAGAGAGGGCAAAAGTCAGCTTACCATCGCTTTCGGCTGTACAGGCGGCAAACACAGGTCAGTATGCTTTGCCGAGCTTATGAATGAACACCTTAATAATAACGGACTTAACGTAAATATAAGCCACAGAGATATTTC
>CADAMY010000090.1 GCA_902789095.1 Oscillospiraceae bacterium
ATAACACCTCCATAAAATTTAGATTTTTTTCAGAGTTTTAAGGAATCCCGTAAAATAATCGGGCAATTCGCTTTCAAACTCCATATATTTTCCGTCACGCGGGTGATTGAAACCGATCAATCCGGCGTGAAGGCATTGTCCGTTTAATTTTTTTATTCCGTTTTTAGGTCCGTAAACAGGGTCGCCTGCAACGGGATGACCTATGTAAGACATATGTACTCTTATCTGATGAGTTCTGCCCGTTTCAAGCGTTACTCTCAGAAGCGTAAAACCGTCAAACCGCTCAACTACTTCGTATCTGCTAAGGGCATTTCGTGAGTTTTTCTGAGTGACGCACATCTTTTTTCGGTCATTCGGGCTTCTGCCGATCGGAGCGTCAACCACTCCGCTTTCATCTTTAAAAGAGCCGTGAACAACAGCCATGTACTGCCGCTTAAAACTGTGCTCCTTTATCTGAAAAGCGAGCTTTTCGTGAGAAAAATCGTTTTTTGCGACTATCAGAAGTCCGCTTGTGTCTTTATCTATACGATGAACTATGCCGGGGCGGATAACGCCGTTTATTCCCGAAAGATTGTCTTTGCAGTGATACATCAGAGCATTTACAAGAGTTCCGTCATAATTGCCGGGCGCCGGATGAACGACCATCCCTCTCGGCTTATTGACAACGAGCAGGTCGCCGTCTTCATAAACTATGTCAAGCGGAATGTTTTCGGGCTGAATATCGGGCATCGTCGGCTCAGGAGGGGCAAAAACAATTTCGTCTCCGGGAGTCAGCTTAAAGCTTTTTGACACCGATTTTCCGTTTACGGTGACCGAGCCGTTTTCAAGCAGGGTCTGGATATGTGATCTCGTATAGTCTGAAGCGAGCAAAGAAAGAGCCTTGTCTATCCTCATTGAGCCGAAGCTCTCATCAACGGTAAAATACTTTTTATCCAGAATTATTCTCCGTTCTTTTTCTTTTTGCGGTCTTTGTAAATATCCCGAATAAGATAGATTATCAGTAAAAACGAACCGCACGTTACAAGGATATCGGCAAAGTTGAATACAGGGAAATCAATGAACAGCACCTTGATATAATCTGTAACGTATCCTCGAGCTATTCTGTCTATAAGGTTTCCTATTCCGCCTGAAATAATCATGACCGCAACTGTCAGCAGGAATTTATTCGTGATTTTTTTAGCGATTATCGCAATTATCCCGATTAAAATAATTATACCCGTAATGACAGACAGAACAGCGGTGTTGTTTGAAAATGATCCGAAAGCCGCGCCGGTATTCTGAACGTATTCCCAGCCGAGAAAACCTTTTATGACAACCTTTTCGCTGATCGGAGCAAGATCCCTTTCGGCAAAGAACTTTATAATCTGGTCAACTGCAGAAAGAACGGCGATCGAAACAAGACTTATTATAACCGACATTATCTCTTAAAGAATCCTTTAAATTTTGATGAGAAATTGTCGCCGTCATCATCATCATCTTCGTCATCTTCATCATCAAAATAATCGTCGTCATCATCTTCGTCGTCATAGAATTCATCGTCTGAAGACGGCTCTTCCTCGTGGAATTTGAAAGCGTTGATATCGAACTTGAATTTGTTTTCAGTCTCAACATTTTCTGCGACATTTTCTGTCTCAAACTCATCTGAAGGGATTTCTTCCACGACCGGAGCTTCTTCTATGATCGGAGCTTCTTCCACGATCGGAGCTTCTTCCACGATCGGAGCTTCTTCCACGATCGGAGCTTCTTCAGTTTCTTCGGTTATAGGCTCAAAAACTGCCGCCGCTGCTTGTGAGGGTTCTTCTGCAATAATCTCTTCATCAACTACACTCTCATAAGCTGCCGGTTCTTCTGCAATTTGTTCTTCTGCCTGCTCGTATGTTTCTTCAGGCGTAAATTCTTCAGCCTGAACGGGTTCTTCAGCGGCGATTTCTTCAGCAGCCGGATCCTGATTTTCGTCAGCTTCAGGAGCGGTGAACACGGGTTCGGTCTGAGTTATTTCTTCTGCTTCCGGCTCCGCAGGCTCGATAACGGTTTCTTCTTCCGCCGGCTGTGGAATTTCAGACTCTTCGATCTCAGGGATTTTGTTGATAAGATCAATATGAGCGGTGTAAAGAGCAAGGAGCTCGCGTTTGAATTTATCGGCTTCTTTTTCGACCAGGTCAAGACCGGCCTGAGCCTTTATCATTCTGTCTCTTGCTACTACTTCTGCCTCTTTTGACTGGAATGTAGCGTCAGAAATCATCTGCTCGGCTTCCTTCTGAGCCTGAGTTCTTATAAGCAGAGATTTCTTTTCTGCTTCGTCTATCAGAGCGTCAGCCCTTGCTTCTGCCTGGGCTTCTCTGGTCCTTGCGTTTTCTTCTGCCTGAGCAATAGTTGCCTGAGCTTTTGCCTCAGCTTCTTTTATTGTCTGTTCAGCGGTACGCTGAGCGAGCATGATCGCCGAGCGGATGCTGTCTTCTTCGTTTTTATACGCATCTATTGTTTCGGCGAGCGAACTTATTTTTCTTACCAGCTCACCGTTTTCTTTGAACATCTGGTCATAAGAGTCAGCTACGATCTCAAAGAAATCATCTACGGACTGAGCCTTATATGCGTTTTTACCTGAAAGTTCAAAATGATGGTTTTTGATTTTTGCCGGTGTGAGCATCTGAGTTACCTCCTATGTAAGCGTATAGACGCTGTTATATAATTCTGTTCTGTACTGCAGACGTAGCTACTTCATCAAGCAGTTCGCCTGAAAGCGGAACGTTATTGGGTGTAATGATATATGCTCTGCCGGCGATACGCTGAATCGTACCTCTGTTGGCATAGTTGACGCCTGAAAGCACGTCGAGGATCCTTCTTGAATCATCATCTGAGCAGGTTTCAAGGTTAAGAATTACGATCCTCTGCTCAATAAGAACGTCAGCAACCTGAGGAACTTCATCAAACGAATCTATTTTTTCAAATACAACGTGTGCTTTTGCCGGGGCTGAGGGTGCTGTGCTGCGCTGTGAAAATGATGAACTCATATCAACAACGTTGCTTTCGTTCTGCTCGTGATGTCTCTGACGGCGGGGAGAAGACGTATTTTTCTGATAAGCGCTGTAATCAGCAGCTTCTTCTTCCTCCTCAACTTCTACGTCATCAAAATATTCCTCTTCTGACATGCTGAATGCGTTCTTAACTTTGTCCAAAAATCCCATTTTAATTCCTCCGTTTATCTGTAATTTCTGGCTCCGAAAAGTGCGGAACCTATTCTGACTGTGTTTGCACCTGCAAGTATTGCCTGATCATAATCGCCGGACATCCCCATTGAAAGAATATCCATATTGATATTATGTATTTTTTTCGCCCTAATGTCAATAAACAGTTGGTACATATTTTCAAAAAATACACGATTTTTTTCTTATCGCCGGAATTTCGGCGATTTCGTAAACAGCTTCTTTGATATAATCCGGTGTGAAGCCGAATTTGCTTTCTTCTGCGCCTATGTTTACTTCGAGCAGGATATTGGTTGTAATCCCCGCTTTCTGTGAAACCTTACTGATTTCCTGCGCTACTTTGAGACTGTCCACTCCGTCAATGGAATCGACCTCTCCGACTATCTGGCGCACCTTATTTGTCTGAAGGTGGCCGATAAGATGTTTTTCAACACCGTCAAGATTCAGCTCGTCTTTTTTGCCGAGAAATTCCTGAACCCTGTTTTCGCCGATAAGGTCTATCCCGAGAGAAAGAGCATGATTGATATAAACAGGCTCAACGGTTTTTGTGACTGCCATAAACTTTACGTCTTCAGCAGTCCTTCCGCTTTTTTCTGCGCAGAGAGCAATTTTTTCGGTTATCTCTTTGTAGTTTTCGGTGATATCCGAAATCCGCTTGCTATCTGATAACATTTCCATCAACTATATCCTTTCCTTTAATTATTACATCATCATAAAGCGTTATTTTATCTGACGCGTCGTCAGGAGAATCAACAATCGCATATTCGCCGTCTGAGTATAGTGTTTCCACTTTTATGAAGTTTATTATTTTTCCTCGAAGAACAAAAATACCCGGATTGTTTTCCTCATCAAATCTGACCGCCTGAACGGGCACTTTGTATCCCGTGCCGGAAGCAGAAACTACTTCGATCGTTTCAGAGCGGATGTTTGCGAACGTTTCGTTCATAAGATCACAGCTTAGAATAATTACTATTTTATCTTCTTCGGTTGTAACGGATTCGATATCCATAACAACGTTTCTTATTCCGCTGTCGGGAAAATTGACGTTAATTCTTTTTCTGCCTGTAAAACGGTCATAGTATTCGCTGTCCGCCGTTCCTATCACATACCAGCGGTAACTGCCGACGAGCTTGCCGAGACTTCCAGACGGAACTTCGCCCGGTTTGGATTCAACGGCAGATTCCACCTGCTTGAGATCCATCTGCTTTATTGCGTTGTAGTCAACCGAGTTTTCGTATCCGTCGGCAGAATTGATATAATATCCTGATGACGGAGCTGTAACGCGGGAATATGAAAGATTTTTGCTTTCAAGCGACTTTATCTTTGCTTCAAGAGCTGAGATTTGCTCGGACACGTCGATTGTACCTTCGGAAAGTATCTGCTTTATTGCGTTTTTTTCTGTAAAGTTGACTATACTCTCATCGATCTCGTCATAAACACCGTCGCAGATGTGATTCATCATTTCTTTATATGACGAAGATATCTCAGAGTTGAGCTTTTCAGCATCGAGCTCCTGAATTCCTGCGTTGTTGCTGAGCGCTATGTACCTTTCAAGCTCTTTTTTTGTATTTTCAAGTTCTTTAAAATCGGCGGCGTCTTCTTCATTTGAGCAAACTACTGCAATATCGTCTTCTTTAGCAACACGCTTGCCGTCTTTTACAAGCGGTATCACAGAGCCTGAATAGCTGCCTGTGATTATCTCTTCGTCCCTGACTACGAGACCTTTAAAATCAAACGTTTCTTCATAGTCGCTTTTTTCGGTGAGCTTTAACGTATCTATCGGCGAGTAAGAATAGGCAAAAGCATTATAGGCAAGATATGACACGATAAGTACGCTTATAACGATAGTGAGAATTTTCTGCACCGATACTTTTTTATTCATCGCCGTTTCCTTTCATCTTATTTTCTATTATATTCACAGCATCATCAACAAAAGACTGATAACTGCCGTATTTATCAATATATAATCTTTCCGCTTCGTCGTGACGCCTGAACCATGTGAGCTGGCGTTTGGCGTAGCGCCGTGTACTCTGTTTGAGTGATTCAACCGCTTCATCAAGCGTTTTTTCACCGTTCAGATAAGGCATAAGCTCTTTGTAGCCTATTGCCTGTACGGCTGTGGACGAGCACATGGAATAATATTTTTTTGCTTCTTCAACGAGTCCTGCTTTTATCATCAGATCGACACGGTCGTTGATCCTTTTATAAAGATAATCCCTGTTTTCACACTCAAGGCATATATAAACCGTATCGTAAGGGGAGGGAGCTTCTCTGGATTTTATAAGCTGTTCCGTCATTGTGACGTGAGTCGTTTCCCAAAGTTCAAGCGCTCTGATGATTCTCTTTAAATTGTTGGTGTGAAGCCCTTCGGCATATTCGGGATCAATAATTTTAAGCTGATCGAGCAAAGCCTGAGCGCCTTCGGATTCTGCTCTTTTTTCAAGTTTTTCTCTTACGGCGGGATCGGTTGACGATTCAACAAGATTGATATTATTTACAAGAGTGTCAATATAAAGACCTGTGCCGCCGACTATAACGGGTATTTTATTTCGTGATGTTATGTCATCTATCGCTTTTTCGGCAAGAGTTTTGAAATCAGCCACGCTGAAGGTTTCTTCCGGCGAGATAATGCTTATCAGGTGATGAGGTATGCCCTGCATTTCTTCGGGTGAAGGCTTCGCTGTCGCAATATCCATTCCCTTATAAATCTGCATCGAATCTGCCGAAACAACTTCTCCGCCGATTCTTTTGCAAATTTCAACGCCGAGAGCTGTTTTACCGGAAGCTGTCGGTCCGGCAATAACGATAATCGGTATTTTCTTCATATTGCCGGCCTCCTGTTTACTGTATTCTGCCGAAGTTTTTTTCTATTTCTTTTTTGCTCATTTCCATCATAACCGGTCTGCCGTGAGGGCAGTATCTGATATCCGGATCCGAAAGCAGAGATTCAACGAATTTTTCCATTTCATAGGCAGTGGTTCTGTCGCCTGCTTTTATGGCGGCACGGCAGGCTGTTGAATGATAGATCCAGTCAAGCTTTTCGGGGATCAGATCTTTTTTGTTGTCCGCAAGGTAGCCTGCAAGTTCGCTGATTACGTCTTCAATATCGCCGGATTCTATAAACGTCGGACATTCCGTTACTATTACCATTCCCTGACCGAAGTCCTCGACCATATAGCCCGCTTTTGATAAGATATCAGTATTTTCAAGCACGGCGCTGTATTCTTCTTTGCTCAGAGTAACGGTAACGGGCATAAGAAGAAGCTGACTTTCTGCGTCGTTGACGTTCTTTTTAAGCGAGTTAAAAATCATTCTTTCGTGAGCGGCGTGCTTGTCGATGATCAGCATTTTATCACCCTGCTCAACGATTATATAATTCATAAAAGCTTCGCCTATAACTCTGAACGGATCGGGTATGAAAATCTCTTCCTGCTGAGTTTCGGCAGCGGGAGACTGCTGTTCTGCCGTTTCTTCTTCAATTATCTGCTCCTGAGATTCAATTTTTTCTTCTGCCTTTACAGGCTCAGGGCTTTTTATCGTTACGGCAGAGCGATTGTTGAGAAGAATATCTTCGTCTTCTTCTATATCGTCTTTATCAGCCGTTTCTTTTGGTGAATTAAACTGCACCCTGCCGCCTGAAACGTCTGAAAGAATACCGTTGTAAGCTTTTACTTCGCTGAAGAAATTGTCGTTCTTTTTAAACGGCGGAGGTGTTTTTATTTTCATTTGCTCAGCTTTGTAAGGCTGAGGCATTTTCTGAGAATTTATTTTCATCTGCGCCTTGCTTTCAAAGCTCATCTGAGGTCTTGTATCGCCTTGCTCAAGAGCTAATTTTGAGCAGTAATAAATTGCGTCAAAAACTTTCTTTTCATCGGCGAATCTTACCTCTGTTTTTGCAGGGTGAACGTTTACGTCAACTGCGGCGGCGGGAAGGTGAATGTTCAGAACGCAGGCAGGGAACTTGCCGACCATAATTGAATTTTTATAAGCCGCTTCAAGCGCCGCTAAACCTGTTCTTGTTTTGATAAGTCTTCCGTTGAGGAAAAAGAACTGCATTGATCTGTTTGGTCTTGAATTGACAGGCTTTGAAATAAAACCGTCAACGCTTATTCCGTTAAGCTCATAGGAGCAGGGGATAAGAGACTGAACAAAATCTCTGCCGAAAATGGCGAACACGGTGTTTTTTATATTTCCGTCGCCCGAAGTTACGAGAGTTTCTTTTCCGTCTCTGATAAATCGAACGCTTATTTCAGGGTGAGAAAGAGCGATCCTGTCAACAACTCCTGCAACGGCGTTGGCTTCTGTAACGTCTTTCTTTAAAAATTTCATTCTTGCGGGAGTGTTGTAGAAAATATCCCTGACTATTATAGTCGTGCCTTTCGGGCATCCTGCATCATCAAGCAGAGTTTCCTGCGAGCCTTCGATGCAGTATCTTGTGCCGACGTCTTCGCTTTCGGCTTTTGTCATAACTTCAACACGAGCAACGGCTGCAACTGACGCAAGCGCTTCGCCTCTGAAACCGAGGGTAAGAATAGAATCAAGGTCGTCTGCGCTTGAAATTTTGCTCGTTGCGTGGCTTAAAAATGCTTTGCGGATATTGTCTCTGTCGATTCCGCAGCCGTTATCCGTGATGCGGATGTAAGTGATCCCGCCCCGTTTTATTTCAACAGTTATGCTCGTTGAGCCTGCGTCTATTGAGTTTTCCATAAGCTCTTTTACAACCGATGCGGGTCTTTCAACAACTTCACCGGCGGCTATCAGCTCAGCTATATGCTTTTCAAGCACGTTTATCTGCGGCACGGAATCATCTCCTTCTTGTAGATTTTACAATTTTTTTGCATTATTAACTATTTCATAAAGCTTCTGCATAGCTTCAATGGGGGTAAGCGTGTTTACGTCAATGCTTTTGAGCTCTTCGATAAATTCAGAATCCGCCGTACTGGAAAATGAAATCTGCGCCGGCTCTTCTTCTTTTTCGATTTTTTCATTCATTGAAACGGCGCCCATATCAACGGGCTTTGAATTTTCTTCAAGCTCTTTTAAAATGACCTTTGCTCTGTTTACAACGCTTGATGGAACGCCGGCTAATTTCGCTACTTCGATTCCGTAGCTTCCGTCAGCTCCGCCTCGAACTATCCTTCTCAGAAAAGTGATGTCCTCACCGCGTTTTTTAACAGAGATATTATAATTCTTGACTCCGTCGAGCTTGTCTTCAAGCTCCGTGAGTTCATGATAGTGAGTTGCAAATAAAGTCTTTGCGCCAAGCTTCTTTTTGCTGGCAGTGTGTTCGAGTACGGCTCTTGCAATACTCATGCCGTCAAAGGTGGAAGTGCCTCTGCCTATTTCGTCAAAAATCAGCAGACTTTTTGATGTTGCATTTTTGAGGATATTGGCAACCTCGCTCATTTCCACCATAAAGGTGGACTGACCTGACGCAAGATCGTCAGATGCGCCGACTCTTGTGAAAATGCTGTCGGTTATTCCGATTTCGGCGCTTGCGGCTGGTATGAAGCATCCGCACTGAGCCATGAGAACTATAAGCGCAACCTGGCGCATATAAGTTGATTTGCCTGCCATGTTAGGACCGGTGATGATAGCGCATCTGTTATCGTCGCAGTCAAGCAGAGTATCGTTGGGAACAAACGGCGAGTCTTTCATCATTTTTTCAACTACGGGATGACGTCCGTCCTTGATGGATATTATCGGCTTTTCCGTCATCTCCGGGCAGACGTAATTGTTTTGGATTGAAACCGAAGCGAACGAACAAAGAACGTCAAGCGCCGCTGTTGCGGATGCGGTTTTCCGGATCCTGTGAAATTCGTCGGCAATCTTTTTGCGTACTGTTGAAAAAATCTCATATTCGAGCTTGACTATTCTTTCCTGAGCGCCGAGCACTTTTGATTCAAGCTCTTTTAATTCCTGTGTTATATATCTTTCGCAGTTTGCGAGAGTCTGTTTTCTTATGTATTCTTCGGGTACAAATTCCTTGAAAGAATTCGGAACTTCAATGTAATATCCGAAAACTCTGTTGTAGCCGATTTTAAGCTTTTTGATTCCTGTCTTTTCCTGCTCGTCAGCCTGGATTTTTGCAATATATCCTCTGCCGTTTGTGACGATATCCCTGAGCGAATCAAGCTCTGAATTGAATCCGTCTTTGATCATTCCGCCTTCTCTTACGGAAAACGGCGGATCGTCGCATATCGAATCCTCAATAAGAGTGTCAACGTCGCTCAGCTCGTCAAGATAAGAATTTATTTCGCTGAGCAGAGCGCAGGAAAAATCGCCAAGCGAAGCTTTGAGCGAAGGAATGTTTTTAATGGCGGAGGAAAGCGCGCGAAGCTCTTTTGCGTTTGCGGTTTCATACATTATGCGAGCCGTAAGACGTTCCATATCGCCTATGTTTTTAAGCGTGTCGGTAATTGAATCAAGCGCAATCGGATTGTCAAAAAGCTCGCTTACGGCGTTGTGCCTTTTAACTATTTTCGGCAGATTCACAAGCGGCTGTTCTATCCAGGTGCGGATAAGACGCTTGCCCATAGCCGTTTTTGTTTTGTCGATCGCCCAAAGAAGAGTGCCTCTCTTTTCACGGCTGCGCATGGTTTCCGTCAATTCAAGGTTTCTGCGGGACGAAATGTCGATCTTCATAAACCTTGATTCGCTGTAAAAATCGACGTCTTTTATATTGTCAATATTGCTTTTCTGAACTTCGTGAAGGTATTTGAGCGTACGGCCGAGAGCGCATATCGCTTCTACTCCGTGAACTCCTATTTCTTCCGCCGAAGAAATATTGAAATGCGTCAGCACCGTTTTTAAATCTTCATCATAGTTTTCTTCAACGCTGTCCGCCATACATCCCAGACGGTTGGTGATAAAATCCTTAAGCCTTGCGGACCGGGAGACCTGGGCGTTGAATAAAAGCTCCGAGGGCATAAATTTGCCGAGCTCGTTAATTATTTTTGACTGAATATCTTTTGATTCGATCTGGGTTAGGCTCAGAGAGCTTGTTGAAACGTCGGTAAAACAGATACCTGCATTCGCGCCGTTGAGAATAACGCACGCCAGATAATTGTTTTTTGATTCGTCAAGCATATTGCTCTCAATAACCGTACCGGGAGTCACAACACGAATAACCTCCCGCTTGACTATGCCCTTTGCCGTCGCAGGGTCTTCCATCTGCTCGCAAATCGCTACTTTGTATCCTTTGGCAACAAGGCGGGCAAGATATCCGTCAACGCTGTGAAAAGGCACGCCGCACATCGGAGCGCGTTCCTCCTGACCGCAGTCACGGCCGGTAAGAACGAGTTCAAGCTCTCTCGACGCTGTTTTCGCATCGTCAAAAAACATTTCGTAAAAGTCGCCGAGACGGTACATAAGTATAGCGTCGGGATATTCTTTTTTAGTTTCAAGATACTGCCGCATCATCGGCGTCATTTCAGCCATCTGATCACTCCGTTATTATGCACATCCGCCGCAGGAAGAACAATCTCCTCCGCAGGACTGGTATTCACAAGTTGCAGGGTCTTCGCCCTGAGCGCTGAGGGTAAGGATCCCCGTGATCGTTTTCATCAGAGAATCAAGCCCCTGCTTAGCCTGCTCAAACGCCTGCATTCTCGGGTTTGACATAACTTCTTTGTAAACTTCCGAAAACTCTTTATCGTAAGCCGCAAGCTTCTCTTCGTTTGCGTCATCCTTTGCGGCTTCGTGCTGGTAAGACATGTGAATAAGCTGGATTTTATCTATAAGTGAATTTAATTCGTCGTCTTTTTCGTTTGCTTCTTTTGCGGCGTGAAAAGCTTTGTAAGCTTCTTCCTGCTGAATGGCCGCGCCTAACTGTCTTGTAAGTTCTATAATATCCATTTTTTTACTCCTTTAATAAGTCTTTTCAAGTTCTCCTCTGACTATCCAGGTAAGAGGATCGGTAACTTTAACGTCGCAGAAACGGCCGAGTGAAGCTCCTCCGTCAGTGTCGGGGAATTCTATCATAACGTTGCCGCCTGTTCTGCCGTTATAAATTCCGTCTTTTGCATATCCTTCGCAAATCACTCTGAACGTTCTGCCTTTCATTGCCGCAGTGCGTTTGGCGGCTATGCTTTCCTGCAGGTCGCAAAGCTCCTTGAACCATCTGCCTTTTTCTTCTCTTGAAACGGGGTCGGGCATTTTAGCGGCCTTTGTTCCGTCTCTTGAAGAAAAGATGAACGTGTAAAGCGAAGTGAACTGAGCTTTTTCTATAAGCTTCAGAGTGTCTTTAAATTCCTCGTAAGTTTCGCCGGGGAAGCCGACTATGATGTCGCTCGTCAGCGAAATATCAGGCATAACTTTCCTTGCGTATTCAACGAGGGAAAGATATTTTTCGGCGGTATAGCCTCTGTTCATCTCTTTTAAAACACGGTTGTTGCCGCTCTGGAAAGGAAGATGA
>CADAMY010000091.1 GCA_902789095.1 Oscillospiraceae bacterium
GCCGCTGTCATATGTCAGCGTTACTGTCGCCGGGCTCGGTCCGCCTGTGCCGCCGTTTGTAGTTGAATCATATTTGAGCGTGAACGTGTCTGCCGTCCATACTGCTGTCAGCGTTCCGTCGCCGGTCTCATTTGTACCGGAATTTGTTGTGCCGAATGTGTATGCTTTTGTGCTGTTATTCCATGAGCCTTTGCCGCTCAATGACCAGTTGCTGAAGGTATAACCTGTTTTTTCTGTTGCATTAGCGATATTTGATACTGTTGATCCTGCTCGCTGAGTATAAACTGTCGAGTTTGTTGTACCGCTGTATTTACCGCCGTTGGGATTAACAGTAAGCTTGAACGTATAATAGTAACCGTCCGAAGCCTGACCGTTGCCGTCAGAAGTGGTATTAACGTTGCCTACATACCACCATCCGTCATACTGGTCTTTTACATAAATGTCTGTAAGATAGCGGGAATTTGCCGTTACATTGTAACCGTCGGACTGATAGTGGGTCTTGCTGCTGCCCTGGTCGTTGATGCCTACATAATATTTATAGTTGTAATATGCAGTGCCTGTTGTGGTATTGAAGTTTGCATCCCACTTGCCGACCGTTCCGTTTGCAGCGCTTCCCTGAGCGTTCCAGCTCGGCTGAATATCGTCCTGAGTGCTTGACGTACCGGATGCCTGATAAGAAGTCCACGTCGGGAAAGTAACGTATTTTATGCTCTGACCGCCGGGTGAGCTGATGTGGGCATAGATGGTAAAGCCCTTGTTTCCGTCCTTAACCGCAACCGCTCTGTCAAGCTCCGGGCAAGGAACGTGGTAAGCGTAAATAGTTGTGTCCGCCGTGAAGAAGCTGTTGGCGGCAATAATATTACCGTTGTTATCGACTACTTTTGTGCCTGCGCCGTTTGGCTCGGTGAAGTAACCTACAAACGTATATCTGTCTTTTGTGGGTTTAGTGATACTTGTAATTGAGTTTGCAGCACCGGAATCGCTGTAGAAGCCTACTGAATATTTCTCATAAAATTCCGCTGTACCTGCTGAATCCCACTCACCGAGAGGATTCGGAAGACCCTGATCACAGGTGATCTTTAAAACTTCAGCATCCCACTTTGAGTAAAGGTGAAGATTGCCTGAGGTCATTGTGCTTGTGGAAGTGTACTTTGCGCCTGTGCCGTTGCCTGACGGCTTTTCATAAGTGCCGTACCAGCCGAGGAAATCATAATTTGATCTTTCCAGATCGGGCATTGCGCCGAGAGCGTCACCCTCGCTTAACTGTTTATATATCGGGTTGGGCGCAGTCTTATCGTCAGCAATACCTGCAAGGTTGGTAATATCCTGAATAAAGATATTGGAGTATTCAATAATCGTGCCGGTCTTCATATCGTTGCCGATACCAGGACGAAGGATAACGTCGCCTCTGCTTGCAGGAAGCGTCCATGTGCCTTCATAGGTTGTGCCGCCGATATTTGTGCCGATCGTTTCCTGATAATTGCCGGAAAGATTCTCATAGTATCCCGGACTGCCGTTTGCGCCGTTGGTTAAGATAGTGAATCTCGGTGCACCGGATTCGCCCGATTTTTTGAAATGAACATTTTCAACGGTAAACGTTGAGCCGGGCATAGTTCTGAAAAGAACAGTTTTAAATGCGTTTGACTGACCGGTTGAGCCAAGCGTCCAAGTGATTTTATAATGAACGTCGTAATTTCTCAAAGTAAGGTAAGTGTTGCCGTCGCCGCCTGATGAGCCGTTGTATGCTGAGCCGTCAGAGCCTTCAAGCGTTCTCGTTGCGCATTGACGGTAAATCGTCTGATTTCCGCTGTACTCACCATAGAAATAAACGTAAGCGTTGCCTGAGCCTGTACCGTCAAACTCAAGCTCATAAGTTTCTCCCTGTTCAAAAGGTCCGTTGAGAACATAACTCTTTAATTCAGCATAGCTCTGACCACTTGACGGGCAGGAATTTGTATAACTGCTGCTGTCCTCAATCAGCGCAGTTTCAAAGTCATACCTGAATCTGTAAGTGTGACCGCCGATGAGGTGCATCGGATTCGCAGAGGTATCACTCATAAAATGCTGATAATGATTATCGTCCATTACGTCTTTTGTTGTAGCCGCCCTTAATGTGTTTGTTGCGTAATCAAGACGGATATTTGTAAGGTTACGAGCGGAAGTTGTTGACATCATCGAATCAAAATCGAACTGATTATCGTAAGTAACTTCCGGCAATAAATTGTAAAAATACGTATAAGCAAGGTTATCCTCATGTACGTAATAATCCGTATGGCTTTCGCCGCTTGTATAGCCGGAGGTTGACACAACGTCTGCGCCCTTTACATAGCCGAGGTGGGTATATCCCGACGGGTTATTAAAGCCGGTGATAACGTTTTCGCCGTAATAATAAGTTTTTTCTTCAACGTGGGTCAAGCTGTATTCCGAAACAGCTCTGAAAAGCGGATAAGTTGACGAACCTTTAACTACCCTGTGATAAACCCTTGCCGTACCTGTTTTTAATACATCACCACGGCTCTGGTTTGAAACTGTCGTGCCGCTTGCATCCTTATAGCTGAAGGTTGATGAGCCGCTTTCTGCAGTAGCAGCAGCGATCATTTTATTGACCTGAGTTTTAAGGGTGCTTGCATAAGAAGAATATGATGATACGTTTGTATTTTCAACGCCTTCAAGTGCGTTTACAACGTTGTTGTATGCGTTGTTGTAAGCCGTCCATGCAGCGTCCGTATACCATGCCTGCTGTAAGAATCTTGAATTTTTTACAGCGTAGTCGTAAGCTTCGCGCAAAGCGGACTTATCATAGCAATAAGTATTAAAATACAAATATAATTCAACGCCAGTAGTACCGCTTCTTTTGCCCTGCATACGCCCTTTAATCAAATGTCTTGATACTGAAGATGACGCAGACGGGGTTGCTGCATCTATCTTTCCGTGAGCAGCAGTACATCGAAGATTATCAGACGCAACATTCCATAAAGTACTTGTAACAGTAGAGCCTGCTGTACTGTCATAATAATACATATATCCATATCTGTCGCTATCTGTCGCTGTTTGTGTTTTCAAGGTCACTTACAATTACATTCCAATATAAAAACGGAATATATTTATAATTTGTATATCTTGATTTATCAATATATATACTAAGCCCCGAGCTCGACGCAGAACCTATAGTATGAGTGGTCGTACCCGAAGCACCGTCTCCCCATGCAACGGGTCCGCCTGAATTCGAGTCAAGTGCAAAGCCTCCTATTCCGGTATTATTTGGCGACGCAGTCCATGAAGGATAAAACATTGGATTATATACGTCTTTGATTTTATATGATCCCGAAGTGTATGAACTCGAACTCGAAAAACCAGTTAGATAAAATACGCCTTGGGTATAACTGGTTTTCCCTAATCCATAGCCTGACGTTCTTTTTGCTGCACCACCATAAGCTGTATAATTCTGCTTGTAAATTGCTGTCTTTCTTGTTGCGGTGAACTCATTACCGTTTGCGTCCTTCCAGGTAGCAGTCCACGTAAGAATCTGATTATTTGTATTATATGCGCTGCCGGTCATTGTTGTATATCCGGAGGACAAATTAATCCAACTTCCGAGGGTATATCCGGATGCCGTAACATTGCATCCAGTGGGTTTTGAAACTTCTATTTTAAAGCTCTTAGCCTGAGTGCAGTTGAAATATATGTTGCCCGTTGTGCTTGAAGCAACGTCAGATGTAAGAGCGCCGTTATCTGCATTAGCTCTGTCAGCATAGTACTGGAAATCAACCACTGATGTCGTTCCTGCCGTACTCGGTTTAAGATATATAACCTCCGGCACATAGAAGTATACCGATGCATCCATCTTTTCAGCAATGGCAGTTTTGTATGATCTTACATAACTTTCAAGGGTTGCATTTGCGCTCGTTGTAAACTCCATTGGGTTGCAGAGAGCTTCGCCCGTCGCCTTGAGCTGATTATAATAGTTAGTATAATTCTGGCTCGCCGCGGAGCAGTAAACATAGTCTATATTTGAGTTGAGGGCTTTGTTGTATGTATCTCTGAGTGATTTTTTATCAATAGCCTGGGTATTGAGACCTACAACGAGGTGCATATAGATACTGAATGTATTAACTAAACTCTTATAACCGTTTGAAATATCAAAATCAAGCGTAACAAGACCGGACCTTACGTTACCGTTGATCTTGTAAAGTCCTCTTGTGAATGAATTTACACAGTCGTCGCCTGTCTCATAATCGCCTGAGTCAACGTTACAGTTGATAGGATCGGTAAGGACTGACGTTCTGTTCATATTGTAACCGTTGATGCCTCTGATACAGTTTCTGTTACCGTCACGGTAATGGGCATACTGAACCCAGCCTGCAGAGAGGTTGGGGATCTGGTTATAGTTTGTGAATCTGGATGTATCGACTACCGTATAAGCTACGCCGACGGTCTGATTATATGTCCATTCTCCGTCATGACCGCCCTGGAACGTTCTGAGCGTAGTACCTGTAGGATTCGGATTGGTAACCGAACCCGTGGACGTAAATGTAGAGTAAATAAGGTTTTCGTCGTCGTCCTGATTCCAGTCCGGTACCGCAAGAACGCCGCCGCCGTTGCCGGAGGTAAAGTCACGATCCCCCGCCGTACCTGCTAAATATCTGTTTTTACCGCCGTTGATCGTTTTGGTGGAAGTGTTGTAAGAATCACCGTAATCGCCTTTGAAGCCTATGAGAGGCGCAGTTGTATTGCTTGACGAAACAGATGTGCTTGTATATTTGGACGCAGCGTTACCGCCGCCGATTGCATAAGCGCCGGTGATGAACGAATAACCCGACTGCTCCGGCCTTTCGTCCTTCATAAAATAGGAAACGCCTGCCTGCTTGAGCAGCGGAGCATATACGCCCGTATACATATAGGTAAAGTGAGCTGTGCCGCCTATAACGTAGCGGACTATCCATTCAATAAAGTAGAGCTTGCCCTCCGCAGCGTTTGTAAGCGAAAAAGTATTGTTGAGCGTAACGGACGCAGAGCTGCCGCCGTTGGCTACGTTTGAGAACGAAGTGGAATCCGTCGCATTAGTAGCGGTTTTGTTGGCAGGGGTATAGTCCGTCGAGCCCTTTCTGAGCTTGCCGCTGAAAGAAGAGCCGTCCTTAGCATAAATTTTATTGACGCCGATTCTGACTTCTGACGCATCGGAGTTGCTGAACGATACAGTGCCCGTGGTATCCACAGCGCTGGTTACAGTACCCGTATTTGAATTAAAATTGGCAAAGTACTGGAATGTCGTACTGCCCGGCGTAAGCCACACAGTTTCCGGCGCGTAAGCAGTCTGCTTGGAAAGTGATGAATTTGTGTTGCCGTCAACGTTGACAAAAGCATCTGAATCGATTTTCAGTACGCTCGGGTCAAAAATGAAAAACGTTGTAACAACAATCACCAGAGCAAGCAGAACGCTCAATGATTTTTTTATAGCTTTTTTCATTAAAGAATTCCTCCTAATCAATTGTACTCCGGGTTATCTTTTGCAGCGCCTGACCCCGTTACATATAGATACCTCACAAAATACATTTATAATCAGTATGATTCTACCAAACATAATATCATTTTGTCAATACATTTAAGTAATTTTCAATCATAAAAACCGCATTTTTTCTATTATATCAAATAAAATCCATTTACTATCAGTCTTAGTTCTTTTAGATAAAAATAATTTTTAACAGATCAATCCCCGAATTTCCGGAGTCAAAGGTATTATCACGTTATACGCAAACCGCCAACAGCGCAGACAGTTTTCTGTATAATGAAAAAATCCGCCCTGTTCAGAAAACTGAACCGAGCGGAAAAGCTTTTGATTTTTTATTTGATTTTTTCTGCTATAAGTTTCGGAAGATCGCCTAAAATAAGGAAAAGGGATCTGAAGAAGTTTTTGATATGGTGCTGAATATAAGCAATAAGATTGAACTGCTCTGTTTCATAGGTGCGGGTGTCGTTTACTTCGCTGCGGTCAATGGTATAGCCAAGCTCTACGATTTCAGCCGCATGGTCTGCAAGCTGATGACCCTCGTCATCCGTAAGCCAGAGATATTCGTGCGAAAGAGCCTCAAAAGATACTCCGCCGCCGTCTTTGTAAAACGTCTTTTCGGCAGAATCCCAAACGCCCCACCATGAAGAGTATCTGCTCTGGAATTTTGCTACGTCTTCGTCGGTCAAAGTATATCTGCCTTCGTTTTCAAGCTCGATCCACGCTTCTTTGAATCCCGCTTCATCAATAAACATCTTTTTGAGTTCGCATTCAAGCTGCAAAAAGCGTGAATTTGTGTCACCCGTAATGATAACTGCATGATCCTTTGAATAAGTGTTTACATAGTCAAGAAGCTGCCTGTACTCCGAAAGACGCGCGGCAATATCGTATTCGCCGTCATCAGCGTCGGCGTGGATATCGTAAACGTCAATGTAAACGCCGTCCGCAATCTCCATACTTGCGCAAAGGAATCCTTTTGGAGTAAGCTGGTCAGAGCTTGAATCAAAAATTCCGTATGCGTCATTCCACGCTTCACGGTGAACGTTGTAAATCGGATATTTCGTAAAGAAATTCATACCGTCGCCGAACGGGATCGTACCGGAATGATTGGTCTGGTAAGGCTGGTCGATTCCGTTCTTGTGAATGTCGTGGAAGCTGAAATCCTCCTGAACGGCGATAATATCTGCGCCGAAAGAATTGAGCACCGCAGGAATTTTGAGCGAACATTCAAGCGGATCACGATCTTCACCCGACAAAAAAGCAGGCAGAGGAAGACCGTCAACGTTGTAATTTATTATTTTTATCGTATCGGTTTCGGGCTCGTCACTCTGAGCAAAAGCTGCTGCGGCGCACATAAAGCATATAATGACGCAAAGCAGAACAGCCAGTAATTTTTTAAGCATAATGATTCCTCCTGTAATTCAATAGTAACATTATAACAGACAAATGCAGAAAATGCAATTACAAATATTATTTAAGAATGCGGTATGCTTGATTTTTTAAGCTGAATATGTATAATAGAAACTGATAATTCTGAAAAAACGGAGGACTTTTATGAAATACGAATTTTGGTTTATAGTCGGCAGTCAGGACCTGTACGGTCAGGAAGTTCTTGACACGGTTGACGCGCGAGCAAAGGAAATGGCGCGGGAAATGAGCAAGGTTCTCCCCTTCCCGCTTATATATAAAGTCACGGCAAAATCCGGCGAAGAGATTTCAAAAACCGTCAGAGAAGCAAATTACCGTGACGAATGCTGCGGAATCATTACCTGGTGCCACACATTCAGCCCTTCGAGAATGTGGATTGAAGGACTGAATGAACTTAACAAGCCGTGGTGTCACCTTGCGACGCAGTATAATGTTGAAATACCGAACGATGAAATAGATATGGACTTTATGAATCTCAACCAGGCGGCTCACGGCGACCGGGAGCACGGATTTATAGGCGCAAGACTGCGCAAGCCCCGCAAGGTTATTGCAGGTCACTGGCGTGACGGACGGGTTCACAAACGTCTCGGCGACTGGATGCGCGCGGCTGTCGGCGCAAACGTTTCAAAAAATATGAAAGTCATGCGCTTCGGCGATAATATGCGCCAGGTTGCCGTAACAGAAGGCGACAAGGTAGAGGCTCAGATCAAGCTCGGCTGGCAGGTAAACACCTGGGCAGTCGGCGACCTTGTAAAAGAAATGGATTCTGTCACAAAAGACGAAATCGACAAGCTTTTTGACGAATATCTTCAGTCTTACGACCTCGCAACAGACAATATCGATGCAGTTCGTTATCAGGCAAAAGAGGAAATTGCAATAAAGCGGATGATGGACCGTGAGGGATGCAGAGCTTTTTCAAACACGTTCCAGGATCTTTACGGAATGGAACAGCTTCCCGGTCTTGCGTCACAGCATCTTATGGCGCAGGGCTACGGCTACGGCGGCGAAGGCGACTGGAAAGTTTCCGCCATGACAGCCATACTCAAAGCTATGGGTAAAGACGGCAACGGCGCTTCCGGATTTATGGAGGACTACACCTATCATCTGGTAAAAGGCAGGGAATACAGCCTAGGCGCCCACATGCTTGAAGTCTGCCCGAGTCTTGCGGCGGACAAACCAAGGATCGAGACTCATCATCTCGGAATCGGAATGAATGAAAAAGATCCCGCCAGGCTTGTTTTTGAAGGCAAAGCAGGCAAAGGAATCGTTGCCTCGCTTATTGATATGGGCGGAAGATTTCGCCTTATAGTTCAGGACATTGAAGCCGTAAAACCGATATTGCCGATGCCGAATCTTCCTGTTGCCAGAGTTATGTGGCGAGCCGAGCCCGATCTTCTTACAGGCGTTGAATGCTGGATAACGGCAGGCGGAGCGCA
>CADAMY010000092.1 GCA_902789095.1 Oscillospiraceae bacterium
AAAGACGCGCTTAAATAAAACATATCGGGGGTTAAAATAATGAAAAGGATAATTTGTTCAGCATTAGCTGCGGTTATGATTCTCTCACTTGCCGCCTGCTCAAAAAAACAACCGGAAACCAGCGAAAGAGTAACGACGCAGGGCAACGCCGTAAATAATCTTTTAAACAGTATTGAGGCGCAGAGCACGACTGTTCCATCATCGTTGACTACAACAAAAGCTGTTGCCGAAAAATCCGATCCTGCATTCAAGCCAAAGGACGGCGGAATAAAATACAACCAGGTGGACATTGACCTGACTCAGCTCAGCAGTACAATGATTTATTCCGAGGTAAACGATATGGTGACAACGCCCGAAAAATACGTCGGTAAAACGGTGAGAATGAACGGTATGTTTGTTGTTCTCGAAGAAACCGAGAGGAACTATTACGCCTGCATAATAGCCGACGCCATGGCGTGCTGCTCGCAGGGCATCGAATTTATGCTCAACAACGATTATCTGAGATACCCCGACGAATACCCGAAGGCAAACACAAACATTACGGTATCAGGCGTTTTTGACGTTTACAGCGAAGGCGAAACCAAATACGTTCAGCTTATTAACGCCGTAATAGAATAAGGACTGTCGCATTTAGCGAAGAACAAAAAGAAAAAGACTTATAAAGATAAAATCAGGGTGCAGAAAACAAAAAATCTGCACCCTGCTATTCTTTTTTCATCGTTTATTCGCCCTCGCCGTACCCTTGTACAGCCTTCGGTCGAATAAACGCCGTCTTCATCTGAATGCGGCAGCCCCTTTTGCTTTATATTTCAAACAAAGGGGTAGAAAAATATCGTTCCGCAGTATCGGGCAGTACGGTCACTACCGTCTTGCCTTCGCCGAGCTTTCTCGCAAGAGCAATTGCCGCCGCAACGTTAGTACCGCTGCTGATGCCGCACATCAGCCCCTCTTCAGAAGCAAGCCTCTTCGACGTTTCAATCGCTTCTTCATCAGAAACGATATAGATATCATCTATTATTTTTTTATTGAGTATCGGCGGGATAAGTCCGTCGCCTATTCCCATCTGAATGTGAGTGCCGATTGAGCCGCCCGAAAGAATAGCGGCGTTTTCCGGCTCAACAGCCCAAATTGTCATATCGGGGTTCTCTTTTTTGAGCACCTCGCCGATGCCTGTTATCGTACCGCCCGTGCCTATACCTGAGCAGAATCCGTGTATCGGACCGCCAACCTGCTCAATAATCTCTTTTGCTGTCTGACTGCGCTGGATTTCAGGGTTTGCGGGATTTTCAAACTGCTGAGGAACAAAAACGTCAGGGTCTTCATCTCTCATTTTAAGCGCAAGCTTAACGCACGCCTGAATACATTCGCCTATATTGCCGTCGTCGTGAACAAGTATCACTTCCGCTCCGTAGTGAGTTACGAGTTTGCGCCGCTCCTCGCTGACGGAATCCGGCATAATAATTTTTACTTTATAACCTTTTACTGCTCCGACGAGCGCAAGACCTATGCCCTGATTGCCGCTTGTCGGCTCAACTATGACCGTGTTCTTATTTATCTTTCCGCTTTTTTCCGCTTCGCATATCATATTGTAAGCGGTTCTCGTTTTGATTGACCCTCCTACGTTAAGTCCCTCATATTTTACAAGAATATCGGCAGAGCCCTCCTCTGCCAGACGCTGAAGCTTTACCATCGGAGTATTGCCCACAGCGTCAAGAATGTTGCTGAAAATCAAAATCTTTGCCTCCAAAAAAATACTGTCAGTATTATATATTAATTATTTGTTTTTTTCAAGTAAAAACAATATATATTGTATATATGTGTTGACTTTATAAGTTTAACTATGATAAAATTTGCGATAGATATAAACAGATACGGAGGAATATCTATGGATAATAAATTAAAAATCGGTATAATCGGCTGCGGCGGCATTGCAAACGGCAAGCATATGCCTGCGCTCAAAAATCTCTCTTCCAAAGTTGAAATGACCGCTTTCTGCGATATTATCGAAGAAAGAGCCGTTAAAGCTAAAGAAAAATACGGCACACAAGACGCAAAAGTTTATACAGACTACAAAGAGCTGCTCAAAGATGAGAGTATAGACATAGTTCACGTCTGCACTCCCAACCGTTCACACAGCTTTATTACGATAGATTCGCTTGAAGCAGGCAAGCACGTTATGTGCGAAAAGCCGATGGCGATAAACTATAAAGAAGCTCTCGCCATGGCAGAAGCCGCCAAAAGAACAGGCAAAAAGCTTTCTATCGGCTATCAGAACCGTCAGTGTCCTGAAAACCAGTACGTCAAAGCCGCGGCTCTTGACGGCGAATTCGGCGACATCTATTATGCAAAGGCTATTGCCATACGCAGAAGAGCTGTGCCGACGTGGGGCGTTTTTCTCAACGAATATGAACAGGGCGGCGGTCCGCTTATTGATATAGGAACTCACGCTCTGGACCTTACCCTCTGGATGATGAACAACTATGAGCCGAAAATGGTTGTAGGCAACACGTTCAGAAAGCTCGCTGACCAGACAAACGTTGCAAACGCATGGGGCGACTGGGATCCTGAGAAATTCACCGTAGAAGACTCCGCTTTCGGATACATAGTTATGAAAAACGGCGCTGTTGTTACGCTTGAATCAAGCTGGGCGCTCAACTATCCTACTCCCGACGAAGCATGCTTTATGATCTGCGGCACAAAAGCGGGCGCAGATACTCTTGACAGCGGAGCCAGAATCAACAAAATAAAACACGGCAGACAGGTTATAGAAACAGCGGACCTTGAAACAGGCGGAGTAGCATTTTATGAAGGCAACAAAACAAACACTCCGACTCTTGACGCCGCACAGTGGATCGACGCCGTCATCAACGATACAGACCCGTGCGTTCTTCCCGAACAGGCGCTCTGCGTTACAAAAATCCTTGACGCTATCTACACATCAGCCAAAACAGGCGAGCCCGTATTTTTTAAAGACTAATTAAAAGGTGCCGAGTATGAGTATTATTTATGATAAAGAAAGACGCTTGTTCAAGCTCGATACAAGCGGCAGCACCTATGTTATAGGTGTTTATGAAGAAAACTATATATTAGGCCTTTATTACGGCGCAAAAATCCCCGATATGCACTTTGACGATTTCTGCGACCGTACTCCTAATGCGTCGTTCTCGCTTGCTAATCCTGTTATTACCGAGAACGGATTCACTCCCGACACGGCTCCGATGGAATACGGATGCAGCGGTGAAGCGGATTTCAGAATTTCCGCTCTGAGCATTAAAAACAAAAACGGCGACAGCGTGACCGACATACGCTACGCTGACCACAGGATTTTCAGCGGTAAAAAGCCTCTGCCCGGTATGCCGTCAACATACGCAAATTCCGACAGCGAAGCCACGACTCTTGAAATTGACGCGGTTGATTCCGTCAGCGGCGCTCTTGTCACTCTCGTTTATACGGTGTTTGAAAATCAGCCCGTAATGACTAAAAGCGTAAGAGTCAAAAATACTTCAGACGAGCCGATGATCCTTCAGAGAGTTTTCAGCTCCTGCAATGATTTTGTTACGATGGATTTTGATATGATAACTCTCAACGGCAGATATGCCAAAGAGCGCAGTATCGACAGACATCCGCTTTCTCACGGCGTTCAGGGAATCGAGAGCAAGCGAGGCGTTTCCAGCCACGTTCATAATCCGTTCGTTGCTCTTGCAAAGCATACTGCGACTGAGGATACCGGCGAAGTTTACGGATTCAATTTTGTTTATTCCGGCAACTTCTCCGCCATTGCCGAGTGTGATTTCAACGACACTACAAGATTTATTATGGGTATCCATCCCGAAGGTTTTGAGTGGACTCTCAACGCTGACGATACATTTTATGCGCCTGAGGTCGTATGTGTTTATACATCTGAAGGCATCGGCGAAATGAGCCGTATTTATCACAGATTCTACAACAACAACCTCATAAGAGGAAAATATAAAACAGAAAAACGCCCCCTGCTTATCAACAGCTGGGAAGCCGCATATTTTGATATAAATACCGAAAAGCTGCTTGCTTTTGCCGAAGTTGCAAAAGAGCTCGGCATAGAAATGCTCGTTATGGACGACGGCTGGTTTGGTCACCGTGATAATGACAGAAGCTCGCTCGGCGACTGGTTTGTAAACACAAGGAAGCTCCCAGGAGGACTGAAACCGCTCGTTGACGGCGTTAAAGCTCAGGGGCTGAAATTCGGCATCTGGTATGAGCCTGAAACGATTTCTCCCGATTCTGAGCTTTACAGAGCGCATCCTGACTGGATCGTTCACGTTGATAACCGCACACCGATGATCGGAAGGCATCAGTACGTCATAGATATGACACGGCAGGACGTAAGGGACAACATCTGGGATCAGATGAACGAAGTTCTCAGCAGCAACGATATAGACTATGTGAAATGGGACTTCAACCGCAATATTGCCGACGCAGGCTCTGCGGTACTGCCCAAAGAAAGAAAGGGCGAATTCTTCCACAGATTCGTTCTCGGCACTTATGAATTGCTCGAAAGGCTTGTGTCCAATTATCCGGATATACTTCTTGAAGGCTGTTCCGGCGGCGGCGGAAGATTTGACCCCGGTATGCTTTACTATTCGCCGCAGATATGGTCAAGCGACAACACTGACGCCATCGACAGACTCGACATACAGTTCGGCACTTCAATGTGCTATCCCGCATCCTGCATGGGCGCCCACGTTTCGGCGTCAAAACGCACGGGATATGAAACAAAAGGCAGAGTTGCAATGTGGGGCACATTCGGCTATGAGCTTGACCCGAGGAAGCTGACCGAAGAAGAAAAAGAAATTGTAAAACAGCGGGTCAGCGACTATCATAGATATTACTGGCTTCACAGAAACGGCGACCTTTACAGGCTCATAAGCCCGTTTGAGGACAGATACAAAGCCGCGTGGGAAATTGTTTCTCAGGACAAGAGCGAAATGCTGTTTACGCTCGTTTATATGAAGCAGCAGACTGCGTCAATGCTGTTTTTGAAATTCAAGGGTCTTGACCCTGAAAAGTATTATTTCTGCGAGCAGAACGGCAAGACATATTCGGGCGCATTCCTGATGAACGCAGGACTCAACCTGACAGATGCTGCAAATTCCGACGGCGGAAGTATGACGCTTTACTTCAAAGAAAAATAGAAAAAGATACTGATAAAGACAAAATCAGGGTGCAGAACAAAAAATCTGCACCCTGTTATTCTTCTTTCGATGTTTATTCGCCCTCGCCGTACCCATGTACCGCCTTCAGTCGAATAAACGCAGTCTTCATCTAAATGCGAAAGTCCATTTGTTATTAAGTATTGAAAATTTATTTTTCATTCGTCTGAACAGCGGACAGATCGGCAATTTTTAAAATATAACCTTTGCCCGTCAGACTGATTCTGATATGCTTTTCGCCGTCTTTTATGCCTTCAAAAACGTCATCGCCTTCATAAGCTGCTCCGCCGATTGATTTAAAGCCCGCTTCCTCCAGCGCTTTTTTATATTCAGAATAAGCGTTTTTGTCGTCGCTGCTCTTGATCATAAAAATATATTCGGGAGCTTCTTCATTTTTGAGGCTTTCCATGCTCATAGTGATTGTACCGATGGTCTGCTCAGGCACGCCTTCGGTATATTTATTTTTTACCCATTTGGTTGAAACGAGCCATTCTTCCTCGCTTCGGGATAACAACGCCGTGCCGTCCTCATTGTATTTTATTTTGAAGTTTCTTTCAAGAAGATAAGATCTTATCATTTCCTTTTCTTCATCGCTGAAATCCGAAAGACTGCCGGTAAAAAGGCCGTCCGCTATTTCATTTGCGGCTGAATGAAGTCGCACGTCTTCATAAGCTCTTGTTGGCATGTGAGCGGTAGTGACCGTTGTTTTGGCCGCGGCATTTCCTTTTTTATCGGATTTGCATGAACATAAGCCGCACACTAAAAAGATTGAAATAAATAACGCTAAAAATCTTTTCATATTTTTCACCTGGTTATGCGATTCCGAGTTTCTTTGCCATTTCTGCCGTTTTGAGTTCAAGGAGTTTTGAAACGCCTTCCTCCTGCATCGTTATGCCGTAAAGCACGTCAGCCTCTTCCATAGTGCCTCGTCTGTGAGTTATGAGAATAAACTGTGTGTTTGCTGTCATACGGCGGACGTATTTTGCGTATCTTGTAACGTTTACGTCGTCAAGAGCTGCTTCAACCTCGTCAAAAATACAGAACGGCGAGGGTGAAACTTTAAGTATTGCAAACAGAAGCGCAATAGCGCTCAGTCCTTTTTCGCCGCCTGAAAGCAGGTCGATGTTCTGAACGTTCTTGCCGGGCGGCTGTACCTTGATTTCAATATTGCACTCAAGTATATCAAGCTGATTTTCGAGCACAAGCTCCGCCTTGCCGCCGCCGAAAAGTTCAACGAAAGTTTCGCCGAAATAGCTGTTGATTCGCTGGAACTGCTCTCTGAACTGCTCGGACATTTTTTCGGTAAGCTCTTTGATAAGCTTGTCGAGCTCCGCACGGGATTTTTCGATATCTTCAAGCTGTGCGCTCATAAATTCATGGCGCTGAGAAACTTCTTCATATTCCTCAATAGCGCCGACATTTACGTTGCCGAGCCCTCGGATTTTATTTTTGATCTCCTGAAGCGAGCGCTGAGCTTTTGCATAATCTTCGATTACAATGTTCAGTTCCTCTGCCTCACGCTTTGTGAGCTGATATTCGTCATAAAGCTTGTTGATTGTATCGTCAAGCTGTTTTTCCATTGTGATTTTACGCTCTTCAAGCCTTGCGAGCTCACCGCTGATTTTTTCTCTTTCAGCGGTCTTCATTCTTTCTTCGATTCTCAGCGTTGCGTCTCTTGCGTCGCAGTCGGAATGCTCTTTATTGAGTCTTTCAATATCTTCGCCTGCTTTCGCCGCCGAATCGTGAAGATTCTGAGCTTCAAAAGAGAGTGTGTTGATTTTTTCTTCAATATTTTTATTTACGTCAAGTATTGCGCCGATCTCGCTGTTGAGGTCTTCGACTCTGCCCTCGTGGCTTGCCATTCTGCTGCGGAGTATATCAATAGCCTCACGCCTTGCCTGCGCATCTTTTTCAAGAGCAAGAATATCAAGATTTATCTGCGCTTCAACCTGAGCGAGCGATTCACGCCTTTCTTCAAGCTCCGCTTTTGACTGGGTAGCCTGCGCCATCTCGTTTCTGATTTCGCTTTCCTGAAGCTTCAATTCATCTATAATTTCAAGAGCCTTCGCCTTTGCTTCTTCAAGCTGAGCAATACGCTCGTTTGAGCGAAGCTTTTCTCTTCGGAGTTCTTCAAGAGCGGCATTTGCCGTATCAAGTTTACCCTGAACGAGTTCATACTCGCTTTCTTTTCTGATAATATCCTCCTGCATCCTGTTAAGGTCTGCCTGAGCTCCGTCTAGATCTGCAAGAGCAGATGAATATTCCTGAGAAACGAGCTTATAATCGCTGCGCAGAACAGTCGTTTCGTTTTCAAGATTTTCAACAGCAGAACGGAGCTTTTCGATCTCGTTGCTTCTGTTGAGAATTCCTGCGTTCTGCCCTCTCGATCCGCCTGTGATCGAACCTCCAGCATTTACGACCTGACCGTCAAGAGTTACGATTTTGAAGCGGTAAGAATATTTTTTTGCAATGGCAACGGCGCAGTCAAGATCTTCTGCAACCGCAGTTCTGCCGAGCAGAGATTTTATTATCTCTTCATATTTTGAATCGTACTCAAGCAATGAGTCAGCCATATCAACAAATCCGTAACAGTCGTCAAGTCCTTCTTCAGTAAACGGTCTTGATTTAACTGACGTGATCGGCAGGAAAGTGGCTCTGCCGCCTTTTATCTCTTTAAGGAAAGAAATTGCTCTTTTTGCGTCGTTTTCGTTGTCGGTTACGATATTCTGAACGGCGTTACCGAGCGCTGTTTCAACAGCGGCGGCATACTGACTTTTAACGCTGATGAGCTGAGAGAGCGTGCCGTGGATTCCTCTGAGTCTTCCTCCGTTTGATTCTTTGATAATGGACTTGACGCTTCCGGAATAACCTTCCATGTTCTTTTCCATATCTTCAAGAATATGTATGCGGCCTGTTTTCTGATGTATTTCAAGCGATTTATTGTCAATTTCGGTTTTAAGAGCCTGCGCCTTATCGCCTTTTGACTGAACGCGCATATTATACCCTGCCACAGCGTTGGAAATTTCCGCCGCTTTTGCTCTGTATTCTTCAAGCTCCGTGAAACATTTCTGAGCCGAGCTTTCAAGCGAAGATACATAATCTTTTCTTGATTCAAGGACGCCTTCAATATTTTTGATTCTTGCTGTTATCTCTTCAACAGATGAAACTGCCGTTGTTTCCTCAATTCTCTGCTCTGCGATTTTTGTAAGGATTTCTTCAATTTTTTCTGTGTTCTGAGCAAGCTGTTCGGCGTATTCCGAATTTTCGCTTTTTACGGCGTCGATCTGACTGTTTGCAGAGTCAAGCTCTTCCTTTTTCAGCGCAATCTTACCAAGGATTTCATCAACGGCGGCTGCGCCTTCTTTTATCTGCTGTTCGAGCGAATTTTCGGTATCCGACGCTTCGCTGACGTCTTTTTTCAGTCGCTCTATCGTGTTGAGATTGTGAGCTATCGTATTTTTTTCAACAGCGATAACGGATTCTTTCTGCGAAGCTTCCTCTTCCATTCGCTGTTTTTCTTTTCTTATTTCTTCGATTTTTTCGTTGATATTCTGCCCTGCGGAAAGAGCGGCGTCCATTTCATCTCGGATATCTTCAAGCTGCTGCTGAGCCGCATCATACTGAGCCGCCGCAAT
>CADAMY010000093.1 GCA_902789095.1 Oscillospiraceae bacterium
GGTTTAAAAATTGGCAGATAAATATTTAATTATAAATGCGGATGATTTCGGAATGTGCAAATCCGCTAATGAAGCGATATTTGATTTGTTCAGATGCGGCGGTATCAAGTCTTCAACTATAATGATGCCTTGCAAATATGCTGAAGAAGCAGTTAAGTTTTCAATAGATCATCCGCAGTATGCAGTCGGTATCCATCTTACCATGACAAGCGAATGGGGAGATTATAACTGGGCTCCAATGACTGACGGAAAATCGCTTAAAAATGAAAAAGGCTTTATGTGGCCGGAAAGTGATGATTTTGCAGATCATGCCGATCTTGAAGAAGTTAGACTTGAAATAATCAAGCAGATCCAGTCGGCACTTGATCTCGGTATGAAGCCTTCGCACGTTGATAATCACATGGGCTCTCTTTACGGTCTTGAAGGTAATTTAAGATTGCTGCCGACAACTCTGAAAGTATGCCGAGATTACGGTTATGCTTTCAGAATGTGTACCAAACCGCTTAAAAATCAATGCCCCGAAGGTACTCCTTACTGGATGTATGCTGCGGCTTGCAGAGTCTGCGGAATACTTAGTAAAAAATATAAGGTTATGATGCCTGATTATCTTATTTTCCCTGAATGGAATGAAGATATGAGGTCAAGCTATGATCGATACAGGGAGATTTTTCTTCAGAATATTGTTGATATTCCTGACGGAATTACTGAGACGTATGTTCATCCTTCAATTGAATCTGATGAGATCAAACATATCACCGCACGCTGGCAGGACAGAGTATGGGAATATCAGATTATGAAAGACCCCGCAACGCATCAGCATATTAAGGCGCACGGAATTGAAATGATCAGTTATCGTGAATTAATTCAGTTAAAGTCTAAAAAATAAATTTCTGAAAGCTGCTGAATCCGGCAGCTTTCAGTTTAACGGGTGATGAAAATGGCTAAAATTATCAGTGGAAAAGAAGTATCGGCATTTTTGAATCAGAAAACTGCTGACGAAGTGAAACTTCTTAATGATAAAGGTATCGCCGTATCTTTAGCTGTAATTATTGTAGGCGATGACCCTGCTTCAAAAGTGTATGTAAACAATAAAAAGAAAGCCTGCGAGAAGCTTGGCATAGTTTCTTTTGAGTATGCTTTGCCTGAGAATACAACTCAGCAAGAGCTGCTTGATCTTATTAATGAACTTAATAACAGAAACGATGTTAACGGCATACTTTGTCAGCTCCCTTTACCTCCACATCTCGATGAAGAATCGCTTATTAATGCAATTTCTCCGGAAAAAGATGTTGACTGTTTTCATCCTGTAAATGTCGGCAGACTTTATACCGGTACCGGCAAACTGAAGCCGTGCACACCTGCCGGAGTGATGGAAATGCTGAAGTATTATGATATTGATATTCAGGGCAAAAACTGCGTTGTTATCGGCCGAAGCAATATAGTCGGCAAACCTATGGCTGCTTTGCTTACTGCTCAAAACGGAACGGTTACGCTTTGTCACTCCAAAACTAAAAATTTAATTGAACATACCCGAAAGGCGGATATTCTTGTAGCGGCAGTCGGCAAGCCGAAATTTGTTGTTAAAGATATGGTCAAAGAAGACGCTGTTGTAATCGACGTCGGCATTCACAGAATGGAAAACGGCAAGCTTTGCGGCGACGTTGACTTTGACGAGGTTGAATCTGTCGCAGGATATATTTCACCTGTTCCGGGAGGAGTAGGTCCTATGACTATTGCAGAACTTATGGAAAATACCGTTACAGCAGCAAAAATCCAGAATCAGGTGATTTAAATGAAAAAATCATTAGCTTTAATTTTTGTTTTATTATTTATTATATCTTTTTCTGCCTGCAAAACTAAAAAGAATGATACGTCAACTGAAACTTCCGAGCAGGAATCAACGCTTCAAAGCAGTGAATCGGTTGATGATAAGTCTGAAAATAACAGTACGACTACGGTTAAAGTTACAACCAAAACTGCTGTATTTTCAAGCAAATCTGTCGATTATGAAAAAGCAATTAAAAAGCTTAATTCCAAGCAGGAAAAATTTGTTGACAATCTCGGAGTTACCGAACAGGATAAAAAAATCGTTGGTTATTTTGACAATGACGATGAAACTCAAGTAATGGTAGCTGAGCTGGATAACGGTATAGTCAGAAAGGTTTATAATTACAGATTTTATAAGAACGAAAAAATATATCAGGGTATGACTAACCTCGAAAAAGTTAATAACAGTCTTTATACTGTATACAAAGATGAAAAATGTATCAGAATTGAGGAATCATCAAAATACCGCGGAAAATCTTTTACAGAAATGCTCGAGGTAATGAACGGTTATGACATTAAATACTGATCTCGAAAAAGCAAAACAGATATTAAAAGAAAAGAATTGCTCCTGCGTTTTCTGCAGGGGCAATGATGTAATTATTAAAACTGAGTCAGGCATCGCTCCGTTGGTTGGATTTACGGATTCTGAAATTGATTATTCCGATTTCTGCGCTGCTGACAGAATAATCGGCAAAGCTGCAGCATTTATTTATGTATTGCTGAATGTAAAGGCTGTTCACGGTTCAGTTATGTCTGTTTCTGCCGTCGAAATACTTAATCACGCAAATATAGCATACAGTTACGATGTTTTAGCTGACAGTATTATCAATAGAACAGGGACAGGACTTTGCCCGATGGAAGACGCTGTAAAGGACACCGATGATCCTCAAACGGCACTTGATCTTATTAAAAATAAATTGAGTTTTTTAAAGAAAAATTAAAAAATATATTGACTTTTGTCATAATATATTATATTATCACTTTAATATATTTTATTTCGCCTCATATGGCAAAGAGAGGGGCTGCATAATTGAAAAACAATCCTGTAGTAATCAATTTAAAAGACGTATCCATCAAACTTGGTGGCAACCAGATACTTGAAAATCTGAATCTTTCTATCCGCGATAAAGAGTTTATAACTCTGCTCGGTCCTTCAGGCTGCGGCAAGACTACAACTCTGAGACTTATCGCGGGTTTTTTAGAGCCCGACAGCGGAGATATACTTTTTTCGGACAAGTCGGTAACCAATGTTCCTCCTCATAAAAGGCAGGTCAACACCATATTCCAGCGTTATGCGCTTTTCCCGAATCTTAACGTATACGAAAACATCGCATTCGGGCTTCGTCTTAAAAAGATCAAGGATTCCGAGATAAGAACTAAAGTTAAAGAAATGCTCGATCTTGTTAATCTCAAAGGATTTGAAAGGCGTACTGTTGATTCTCTTTCCGGCGGACAGCAGCAAAGGGTTGCTATTGCCCGCGCTCTCGCAGTTGATCCTAAGGTTCTTCTGCTTGACGAGCCGCTCGGCGCGCTTGACCTTAAACTGCGTAAAGATATGCAGGTTGAGCTTAAGAATATTCAGCAGAGACTCGGTATTACCTTTATTTATGTTACTCATGATCAGGAAGAAGCTCTTTCTATGTCTGATACTATCGTAGTTATGGACGGCGGCGATATTCAGCAGATCGGTACTCCTGAAGAGATTTATAACGAGCCCAATAACGCTTTTGTAGCTGACTTTATAGGTGAGAGTAATATCCTTGACGGCAATATGCTCGCAGACTACAAATGTAAATTTTCAGGCGCTGAGTTTGAATGTCTTGATAAAGGTTTTGATGACGGCGAAGCTGTTGACATTGTTGTAAGACCTGAGGACGTTGACATTGTTCCCGTTGAAAAAGGAATGCTCACAGGTGTTGTTACTTCAGTTACTTTTAAAGGCGTTCATTTTGAAATAATAGTAGATATCGGCGGCTTTAAATGGATGATTCAGACTACTGATTATGAAGCAGTGGGCAGTAAAATCGGTCTGTTTATCGAACCCGATGCTATTCATATAATGAAAAAGTCGAAATATTCCGGAATGTTCGGCGATTACAGCTCTTTCAGTGATGAAATAGAACATCTTTCTGACATCGTTGAGGAGGAGTAAAAATGAATAAAAACAGCTCTCTTCGTATGAAGCTGTATGCTTCACCTCATATTGTATGGTCCGCAATTTTTATAGTTGTTCCGCTTATAATGGTTGCGTATTATTCTTTTACTAACGCTGACGGTGCGTTTTCTTTGGAGAATATTTACCGTCTATCAGATTATACAACAACGTTTCTGCGTTCATTATGGTACGGCATTATAGCTACGATAATCTGTTTTATTCTGGCTTACCCGATTGCGTATATTATCTCTCAGTCGAAGCTCAGAATCCAGACTACAATGATAATGCTTGCCATGATCCCTATGTGGATGAACTTCCTTATCCGCACTTATGCGTGGATGAACATTCTTGAAGATTCCGGTGTTATAAACAAAATTTTAACAACGATCGGCTTAGAACCTGTTCATATGATAAATACTCCCGGCGCGGTCATCCTCGGAATGGTATATAATTTCCTGCCGTATATGATTCTGCCGATTTATTCAGTCATGACAAAGCTTGACAAAAATCTTGTTGAAGCGGCTCAGGATCTCGGCGCAGGCAAAGTCAGCGTTTTTGCAAAAGTAGTTTTCCCGATGTCTGTTCCCGGTATTGTTTCGGGAATTACGATGGTTTTTGTTCCGAGCGTCAGTACGTTCTATATTTCTCAGAAGCTCGGCGGCGGAACGTTTGCACTTATCGGCGACGTTATTGAAATGCAGTTCCAGATTTCAAACAACTTCCATTTCGGCGCTGCGTTATCACTTGTTCTGATGATTCTTATTCTTATCTGCATGGCATTTATGAACAGATTCAGCAGTAATGAAGATGTCGGGGGAGGTATGGTTATATGAAAAAGACACATCCTCTCGGCAAGATATACGCTTTTCTTATTATGGCGTTTATGTATATCCCGATTCTTATTATTGCCGTATATTCATTCAATTCATCAAACAGTACCGGTATTCTTACGGGTTTTTCGCTCAAATGGTACGGTGAACTTTTTAAAGATAAAGCTACTCTTGAAGCCTGTTACAACACAATTGTTCTTGCAATAACAAGCGCAGTGACCGCTACCGTTGTCGGAACTGTTGCGGCTCTCGGCATTGATAAAATGAAAAAAAGCTGGCGCCGTTCTTTACTGATGACAATTACAGATATTCCGATGATGAATCCTGAAATCGTTACGGGCGTATCAATGATGCTTTTGTTTGTGTTTATCGGTACTTTCCTTAAAATCAACGGTATTCTCGGATTCTGGACACTTTTTATTGCGCACGTTACTTTCAGTCTTCCGTACGTTATTCTTAATATCTTACCTAAACTCAGCCAGACCAATCCTAACCTTGCTGAAGCGGCAATGGATCTCGGCTGCACTCCCGGTAAGGCAGTAAGAAAGGTTATTTTACCGGCTATCAGACCCGGCATCGTTTCCGGATTCATTATGGCGTTTACGCTGTCTCTTGATGATTTTATTATCAGTTATTTTGTAAGCGGTCCTAAATTCCAGACGCTGCCGATCAGAATTTATTCCATGACAAAAAAACGCGTAACTCCCGATATGTACGCACTTTCCACAATTATTTTTGTTATTATTCTGATTATGCTTATTATTATAAATATGCGTGGTCTTAAAGGCAATTCCAAAGCAAAAGGCAGGGCAAAGGCATGAAAAAAATATTATGTATTATAGCATCTGTTCTTGTGTGTGCTTACAGCGTTCTTCCCGCTTTTGCTGTTGATAAGCCAAAGGATTATTCTCATCTTAAGGGAACGGAAATAAACGTATACAACTGGGGTGAGTATATTTCTGACGGAGCTGAAGGCTCTATGGATGTAAACGAAGAATTTTATAAAGAGACGGGAATCAGAGTAAATTATACAACATTTGACTCAAACGAAAATATGTATAATAAGCTCAAAGGCGGCGGAGCTAATTATGATATTGTTATTCCGTCGGACTATATGATTGCAAGACTTATTGAAGAAGGTCTTGTTCAAAAAATTGATTTCAGCAATATTCCGAATTACTCCAATATAATGGATCAGTATAAAAATCTTTATTTTGATCCGACTAACGAATATTCAGTTCCTTATAACGTCGGTCTTGTCGGTATCATATATAATACCAAAGTTGTTGAAGGGGAGCCGGACAGCATTGATCTTTTATGGGATGAAAGATATGCAGGCAAAATCCTTAATTTCAACAATCCGAGAGACGCTTTTGCTCTTGCTCAATGGAAAGCGGGTATTGATTTAAATACTACCGACCCTGATGAATGGAACACGGCGTTCGAGCTTCTTAAACAGCAGAAACCTCTTGTTCAGTCTTACGTTATGGACGAAGTCTTCAACAAGATGGAAAGCGAAGAAGCCGCAATTGCTCCGTATTATGCAGGTGACTTTCTGATAATGAATGAGAACAATGAAAATTTAGCTTTCTTCTATCCGAAAGAGGGAACAAATATTTTTGTTGATTCCATTTGTATTCCTTCAAGCTCGCAAAATAAAGAAGCGGCTGAGCTTTATATCAATTTCCTTATCCGTGGCGACGTTGCACTTCAGAACGCTGAATATATCTGCTATGCTACGCCAAATAAAGCTGTTCTTGAAAGTGAAGATTATTCTCTTAAAGACGAAGAAATTCTTTATCCTGAAAACATGGATGAGCTTGTAACGGAATACTTCCATAATCTTGATCCTCAGACTCAGCTTGTAATGACTACGCTTTGGGACAGTCTGAAGATTGACGGAAATGAAAATGCAAGTATTTATATCGGATTGATTTCCTTTGTTGCGATAGTTTTTATTGTGGTAATCGTTGTTGCTGTCAGAAAGAAAAGAAGGGCATCGTATTACGATTAATAATCAAGGCTGCTCTTATCTGAGCGGCCTTTTAAAAATCGGAGGATATTATGAAAAGTTTTAAACGTTTGATAAGTATTGTACTATGCGCCTTGATTGTTGTATCTGTATTATCTTTTTCTGTCAGCGCTAAAGATAATGACAGAGCACTCAATTATCTTGTACTCGGTGATTCTATTGCAAAAGGGTTCGGTCTTAAAAATCCCGAAGAGGCTTCATACGGAAAAATCGTTGCTAACACAAACGGCTATAATTATATAAATCACGGTTTTCCGGGTTGCACAAGCGAAGATTTGCTTGACCTTGTTAAAAATAATGAAGTTTATCGAGAAGACATAGAATGGGCTGATATTATCAGTATTTCAGTCGGCGGCAATGATTATTTGCTTGATAATGCGTTGCTGCTCATACTCGAAGGATTGTTTTTAAACAACGGTCCGCATTTTCAGAAAATCGGAAATAATTATTATCTGAATTTCGGAAAGATTATTGATGAAATCCACGCTCTTAATCCTGATGCGGTTATACTTGTTCAGACGTTATATAATGCTTGGCGATCTCCTGTAACTTCAAGAATATTCCGTCAGGCTGCTTCGTTTGTAAATAACGCTATATTTGCCGTATATGAAGAGAAAGGCGGATTTTATATAGTTGATATGGCTCCTGTGTTTGATGGCAGTAATGGCCTTGTAACGTCTGATACAATACATCCTACATTTAAGGCAAACGTTCTCATGTCTCGTAAAGTTCTTGAAAAAATAAACGAACTCGGTTTAAGTGAAAACACTGAGCCTGTTATACTCGTCAAAGGAGAAGACAGGGAGTACCTGAATGAATATTTTCCGTTTCCAATCGGTCAGATACTCGGTTTTGCTGCAAGACTTGCGACCGGTAATTTATTCTGATTTGGTAGTGACAAAATTAATTTTATATGTTATAATAATTAAAAATATGAAAGGATATGATAAAAATGAAATCTTCAGTCAAAAGAATTCTGATCGCAGCAGCTGTTCTTGCTGCTATGTTCTGCTTAGGCGTTGTTGCTTTTGCAGCTGACGGAGAAAAAACTTATTGGGACATTATTGCTGAAAATCCGCTTCTCAGCGGCGCAGTAAAAGACATTCTTCTTCAGTTTGTTCAGGCTCTCAGCGAAACACTTATAAGATATTTCAAAGTTATCTTTGATCTTGTAAGTCAGAGCGGCGTTATTTCTGCATAAACAGTAAAAGATGAACCGTGCTCAATTTGAGCACGGTTATTTTTATCTGGGCTCTTTGTCAATAGTTGGGGTAAATAAATCCTGAAAATAAGAAAAGCGGTGGTGACGGAAGTTGCTGCCGCTAAAAATTTAATTAAAAATATGAA
>CADAMY010000094.1 GCA_902789095.1 Oscillospiraceae bacterium
AACCCTTGATACTTATATGCACACATACGTTATCGACACAAAAGCGGTAACGATTATTGAAAAAATAGAAAAAACCGACGACGCTCCCGAAAAGCGCGTCGAGCTTCATCTTCATACAAAGATGTCCGCTATGGACGCCGTTTCGAGCGCAAAGGATCTTGTAACGAGAGCGGCAAAATGGGGGCATAAAGCAATAGCGATCACCGACCACGGCAATATCCAGGCTTTTCCCGAAGCTGTTGCGACAGCGTCAAAAGCGGGAATCAAAATCATCTACGGCATGGAGGCATATTTTGTTGATGACCTTTCAGAACCTGACGCTGATCCGAAGTCGCTGAAATACTACCATCAGATAATACTTGTAAAAAATAACGTCGGTCTCAAAAATCTGTATCAGCTCATAACTGCGTCAAACCTTGAATTTTTTAAAAAGAAGCCGAGGATTCCCAAAAGCAGGCTGATTCAGCACAGAGAGGGATTGATTTTAGGCAGCGCCTGTGAAGCCGGTGAGCTTTACAGAGCCATAGTTTTCGGCGAAAGTGAAGAAAAAATACTTGAAATCGCAAAGTTCTATGACTATCTTGAAATCCAGCCGAACGGCAATAATCAGTTTATGATAAGAAGTCAGCGTGAAGAATATGCTCATATTCAGTCAACTGCCGACCTTGAAAATATCAACCGTAAAATCGTAGCCCTCGGCGATAAACTCGGCAAGCCCGTCGTTGCAACGTGCGACGTTCATTTTATGGATAAGAGCGACGCTGTTTTCAGAGAGATTCTGATGACTGCTCAGGGGTATTCGGACGCTTCTCAGCAGGCGCCGCTGTACTTCAGAACAACCAACGAAATGCTTGAAGAGTTTGCTTATCTCGGCGAAGATACGGCAAAAGAAATCGTTATAAAAAATACTAACCTGATAGCGGATATGTGCGAAGAACTGCGTCCCGTGCCTTACGGTACGTTCCCGCCGAAAATCGAGGGAGCGGACGAGGAGCTCACAAAAATCTGCTGGGAAAGAACTAAAAAACAGTACGGCGATCCGCTGCCCAAGCTCATAAGCGACAGGCTCGAAAAGGAGCTTAATTCCATTATCTCCAACGGATTCGGCGTTCTTTATATGATAGCGCAGAAGCTTGTTAAAAATTCTGAGGAACACGGCTATTACGTCGGCTCACGAGGCAGTGTAGGCTCTTCGTTCGTAGCTCATGCGTCTGGTATTTCAGAGGTAAATCCTCTGCCGCCGCATTACGTCTGCCCGAAGTGCAAACACAGCGAGTTCTTTACTGACGGCTCAGTCGGCTCAGGCTTTGACCTGCCGCCGAAGGATTGTCCTGACTGCGGCATACCTATGATACGCGACGGCCACGATATCCCGTTTGAAACGTTCCTCGGCTTTAAGGGCGATAAACAGCCCGATATCGACCTTAACTTCAGCGGCGAATACCAGTTCCAGGCGCACAGATATACTGAAACGCTTTTCGGCATAACCCACGTTTTCAAAGCGGGTACTATCAGCACCGTTGCCGACAAAACGGCGTTCGGTTTCGTTAAAAAATGGGCGGAGGAAACTGGCAGAAATTTAAACCGTGCCGAGGAATCAAGGCTCACTCTCGGATGCGTTGACGTTAAGAGAACAACCGGTCAGCATCCGGGCGGGATGGTCGTTGTGCCGGACGATATGGAAGCGGAGGATTTCACTCCGATCCAGCATCCTGCGGACGACGTTGAAAAGGGTTTGAGAACGACACACTTTGATTTCCATTTCCTTCACGATACTATATTAAAGCTTGATAACCTCGGTCACGATGTGCCTACTTTTTATAAACATCTTGAAGATTCAACAGGCATCTCGGTAATGGATGCCGACGTCTGCGACCCGAAAGTTTATCAGCTTCTCACGTCACCCGAGCCGCTCGGAGTAACTCCCGAAGATATCGACTGCGAAACCGGTACTCTGTCTCTGCCGGAACTCGGCACCCCGTTTGTAAGGCAGATGCTTGTTGAAGCTCACCCGAAAAACTTTTCGGATATGCTTCAGATTTCAGGACTTTCGCACGGTACTGACGTATGGCTCGGCAATGCGCAGGAGCTTATTAAAAATAAAACCTGCACGATTTCGGAAGTTATCGGTACTCGTGACAGTATCATGGTTTATCTTATGCACAAAGGGCTCGAACCCGATATGGCGTTCAAGATAATGGAGATCGTCCGTAAGGGCAACGCAACAAAGCTTCTTAATGAAACGCATTTCAACGCTATGAAGGAGCATAACGTTCCTCAATGGTACGTTGATTCGTGCATGAAAATCAAATATATGTTCCCAAAAGCTCACGCCGCCGCTTACGTTATTGCGGCAATGCGGCTTGCCTGGTATAAGATTTATTATCCGAAAGAGTATTACGCCACTTACATGACTGTTCGAGGTGAAGATCTTGACACTGTTGCAATTATGCGGGGCAGGGAAGCAGTCAGGGATCTTATGCGTCAGATCGACCTCAAGCAGAAAGAAAAGACTGCTACCGCCAAAGAGGAAAATATGTATGTAGCAATGCAGGTTATTAACGAAATGATGGCAAGGGGAGTTGAATTCCTTCCCGTTGATCTTTACAAATCAGATGCTACCGTTTATAAAATTGAAGACGGAAAAATCAGACTTCCTTTTTTGTCGATGGCAGGAACCGGAGAAAGCGCCGCAAGAGCGCTTGCAAATGCCCGTGATGACGGTCAGGGTACGTTTATGAGCATTGAGGAATTACAGCAGCGCTCAGGAGTAAGTAAATCTGTTATCGAAACGCTCCGTCTTGCAGGCGCGCTTGAGGGAATGCCTGAGAGCGCTCAGATGAGTCTTTTCGGATTTTGACAAAAATATTATAAATTAGATAAAACTAACTTGATTTATTGCAATTATTGGTGTATAATACTTTTTCGATAAAAAGAGGTGGGAAATACGGTAGATTTATTGAGAGTATGGGAAAAATACGCTTTTCTTCCTGTTGCGGTCACAGAATACGGAAGCGGCAAAACACTTATGGTCGGATTTGTGAATAAAGAATCTCTCGCTTTGACGCTTAAAACTCACAAAGCATATTATTACTATCCGAAAGAGGATAAAGTCAGAAAAAAGGGAGCTTATTCCGGCAATACACAAATAGTCAGAACTATTAAAATGAACTGCAAAAAAGACTCATTCCTTTTTGTAGTAGAGCAGAAGGGAACTGTCTGCCGAACAGGCAGCGATACGTGTTTTATACACGACGTTTATGATTTCAATGAATCAAAGCACGAAAAATTCGGCAGACTTATTTTAGATGAAGAAGAAAACTAACTTACAAGGAGATGTACCATGGCATTAAAAAACGCGGGTAAAATAATCGCAGGCGCCGCAGGCGCACTTACAGCGGCAACGGCGGTAAAGGCAGCATTCTTCAAGCCTGAAAAAAGTGAAATCGTTGATTTGCCCGAAGAAAAAGTTGACGTTCTCAGAGTTCAGAACAATCTCACAAAGGCAATTCAGATCAAAACTGTTTCACGCGACGACGTTGATCAGATTGACTGGAACGAGTTCACTAAATTTCACGATTTTCTTGAAGAGACATATCCGCTCATACATAAAAATATGACGAGAGAGCACGTCGCAAGAGCCAGCCTTATTTATAAATGGGAAGGTACGAATCCTTCTTTGGCTCCGATCGGTCTGCTTTCTCATCAGGATGTTGTGCCTGTTACTCCGGGAACGGAAAACGACTGGGAGCATCCTCCGTTCAGCGGATTTAACGACGGTGAATTTATCTGGGGCAGAGGAGCCGCCGATATGAAAAATCACCTTATCTGCGTTATGGAAGCTATAGAAACCCTTATGGAAGAGGGTTTCAGACCTGAAAGAGACGTATATCTCTGCTTCGGACATAATGAAGAGATCGTATGTTCAGAAGATCCCGGCGCTGACGAGATCGTAAGAATCCTCAAAGAGCGCGGAGTTTATTTTGACAGCGTTATCGACGAGGGCGGAGCGCTTCTTACGGTTGACGTTCCCGGCATAGTAAACGCTTATATCGCAGGCGTCGGTATGGCTGAAAAAGGCTACTGCGATTATAAAATCACCGTAACCGATAAAGGCGGTCATACTTCGCAGGCGCCCAAGCATAACGGCCTCGGCAAGCTTGCTAACGTTATAAAGGATCTTGAAGGTCATCAGTTTGACGCAAAGATGCTCCCGTTTATAGACGGAATGTTTGAAAATATAGGTAAAAACAGCACGTTCTTAGGCAGAATGCTTCTTTGCAACTACAAGCATTTCAAACCGCTTTTTAAAGCTGTAATGACACAGATTCCTGCTTCTGCCTGCATGATACGCACGGTTACCGGCGTTTCAATGTGCTCGGGCAGCCCTGCGCCGAACGTTCTGCCGCAGAGAGCTACGGTAACAGCTAATTTCAGACCCATCGTCGGCGAAACGATTGCAGACGTTGAAAAGCATATTCGAAAAGTTGTAAGATATAAGGATATCGAAGTTGAACTGATAAAAGGCAAGGAAGCTTCATCAAAATTTGCTTCAACCGAATGTGCGGCGTTCAAAGCTATTGATACGATCTGCAAATCAATGTTTACCGACAGAACGGTTGTAACAACCCCGTACCTTGTAATGGGCGGTACAGATTCATATTTTTATGAGGATATCTGCGATAACGTTGTCAGGTTTTCACCTTTCAAGCTTGCGGTAGAACTTTTAAGAAAAACTCACGGAACAAACGAAAGATGCCCTGTTGACGTACTTCCCGACGGTGTTGCGTTCTTCAAGAGATACATAAGGATCGTTTCAAAAGAGGAAAGATAAAGGCGGGAAGATTCCATGAAAAAATCAATAATAGCCATATTGATTGTTGCGGTCGTCGGTGTTTTGGGATTTTTCGGTGTGAAATACGTCACAGATAAAAGAAAAGAACCCGTAAATGAAAATCAGACACAGACACTGACTCAGCAGTCTCAGTCTTACTCGTATACTGATCTGCCTTCGCAGAAACAGCCGGAAACTTCAGACCCATCCGTTTCACAGCAGAGTCAGAATCAGCAGAATGATCTTACTGCATCTGTTGTTGAGCAGGATAAAAAAGTTAATTCATTCAATGCGGATGTTGTATCGACGGACGCTAATGATTATGAAGTCGAAATCATTAGCGAATCAAACGGAATCCCGAAAGGCAGTAAAGTTAAAGTCTTTGTTGATAAAAAGCACTTGTATGATAACAACGGCAAAACCGTTAGAGCCGATGATTTTGTCAATTTTAAAAAAGCTCAGGTTATTTATACCGGTGATATATTAAAAACGTCGCCGCTTTCTGTCAATGCCGATAAAGTCATACTCTCGCAAAGAGAGAAGTGCAGCGTATATTTTTACATCGACGGTAAAAACATAAAAACGCTGACAGTCAGCGTCGGAGCCTCGCTTGATTCTTCGGATATGCCGAATGCCGGTGCTTACTGTCAAGACGGCTACCATTTTGACGGATGGCAGGACGAAAGCGGAAAAATGGTTTATTCACTTGAAAATATTACGGAAAGCGTTGTGCTGAGCGCTAAAATTAGTCACGACTAACAAAATTAAGGAAGATACATAGCTTTTTTTGTCAGGTTTAATCATTGAATAACCTACAAAACAGGTATATAATTATACTGCAAAGCAGAATAATTTGCAGAAAGACAGGCGATAAAAATGAAAACAATATATGCTGATAATGCGGCAACAACAGCAATGTGTCCCGAAGCTATAAACGCTATGACAGATTGCATGAATAATATATACGGAAATCCTTCAAGCCTTCACCATATCGGTCAGGAGGCAGCGAGGGTGCTCACTGCGGCAAGGGAAGATATTGCGTCTTGCCTTAACGCTTCACCGGCTGAGATTTATTTCACTTCCGGCGGTACCGAGGCTGACAACTGGGCTATCAGGAATGCGGCAAGACTCGGCAAACTTAAAAACAAAAATCATATCATCACCACGGCTTTTGAGCATCATGCTGTGCTTCATACCCTTAAAAAGCTTGAAAAAGAGGGTTTTGAGGTCACTTATCTTGACGTGCATTCAGACGGTTACGTTACACCTGAGCAGGTAGCGGCTGCCATTAAAGATGAAACCTGCCTTGTAACGATAATGTTTGCAAACAACGAAATCGGCACGATTCAGCCAATTGCCGAAATCGGCGCCGTATGTAAAGAAAAAGGCGTGCTTTTCCATACTGACGCTGTTCAGGCGGTAGGTCACGTTAAGGTAGATGTAAAAGAGCAGAATATTGATATGCTTTCTCTCTCGGCTCATAAATTCCACGGACCTAAAGGCACAGGCGTTCTCTACTGCAGAAAGGGAATTTCACTTCTCGGACTTATGCAGGGCGGAGCTCAGGAAAGAAACAAGCGTCCCGGAACGGAGAACACACCGGCTATCGCAGGCATGGCGGCGGCTATGAAAAAAGCATGCGCTGAAATCGACAAAAACGCTGAATTCGTAAGCGGACTGAGAGATAAAATAATCGACGAAGTTTTAAGCGTCGTACCCAGAGCAAGACTTAACGGCGGCAGAGAAAACAGACTTCCGGGAAACGTCAGCTTCTGCTTTGAAGGTATTGAGGGCGAATCGCTTCTGCTTTACCTTGACTTAAAGGGAATCTGCGGCTCATCGGGTTCAGCCTGCACTTCCGGCTCTCTTGACCCGAGCCACGTTCTTTTGGCGCTCGGTCTGCCTCACGAGATTGCGCACGGATCGTTAAGATTGTCACTTTGTGAATACAATACACCTGAAGAAGCGGATTACATTATTGCGGAAATTCCGAAGGTTGTATCGCGTCTTCGTGATATGTCTCCCGTATGGGAAAGAATAATGAAGGAGGAACAGAAATAATGGCATACAGTGAAAAAGTTATGGACCATTTTGAAAATCCGAGAAACCTCGGCAAAATGGATAATGCTGACGGAATCGGTGAAGTCGGCAACGCAAAATGCGGAGATATAATGAAAATATACCTCAAGGTTGACGACGGAATCATTTCCGACGTCAAGTTCAATACGTTCGGTTGCGCGTCAGCTATTGCAACGAGCTCTATGGCTACCGAAATGATCAAAGGCAAGCCTGTTGAGGAAGCTCTTGAGCTGAGCAACAAGGCGGTCGTTGAGGCTCTTGACGGACTGCCGCCGGCAAAGATCCACTGCTCGGTTTTGGCTGAAGAAGCTGTAAAGGCAGCGGTTGCGGATTATTACACCAAAAACGGAATCGAGCTTGATCCCGAAATTTTCGGAAACGGATGCGGCTCGGACTGCGCAGCCTGCGACCATTGCGGATAATCGAATACAATAAAAGAGACCGTTCTGATTAACGCTCAGAGCGGTCATTTTTACCTTAAAAAATCGGGCTGGCGGAAATCCGTCAGCCCGAAAACTATATCTGATTATTTATCAAGGTTTGCTTTAAGAGTTGCAAGGCAATCTTTAAGCTCTGCGGGAAGAGTGCTGCCGAATTTCTGATAGAATTCTTCGATTCCTGCAACCTCGTTCTTCCAGAGATCCTTGTCAACGTCAAGAATGCTCTTGAGTGAATCAAGTGTAACTTCACCTTCAAGTCCTTCAATGTTGATGTCCTCTGCTTTGGGAAGGTAGCCGATAGCTGTTTCGTCAGCGTCAACTTTGCCTTCGCAGCGGTCAATGATCCAGTCGAGTACACGAAGGTTGTCACCGAATCCTGGCCACATGAAGTTGCCGTCTGCATCCTTGCGGAACCAGTTTACGTTGAAAATCTTGGGAGCTTTATCGGGATCAAGAGTCTTGCCTATGTCGATCCAGTGCTGCCAGTATTCGCCCATATCATAGCCGCAGAACGGAAGCATAGCCATCGGGTCACGGCGTACAACGCCTACTGCGCCTGTTGCGGCTGCCGTTGTTTCAGAAGCCATGATCGAGCCAACGAATACACCGTGATTCCAGTCTCTTGACTGATAAACAAGGGGAGTAAGCGCAGCGCGTCTGCCGCCGAATACGAATGCTGAAATCGGAACGCCGTCCGGATTTTC
>CADAMY010000095.1 GCA_902789095.1 Oscillospiraceae bacterium
GTAGAGCAGCGCATTCGTAATGCGCAGGCCGTCGGTTCGAGTCCGACCAGTAGCTCCAGAAATCCCCGAAGTTTTCGCTTCGGGGATTTTTTATATCTGATTATTTAATTTTTCGGTCTGTCAGGAAACAAACGCCTGTTTAAGCTGCTATTTTTTGCTGTTTTTAATCATCTTTTGTCAGAACTTTTTTCTGCCAGCTCCACTGCCGGCACTTCGGGCATTTCATATATCTTGTTCTGCCTATGTGCATAGCAAGATTCGTCTGCCAGTAAGTCGGTATATGTCTGTCGTGACATTTCCGGCATTCATAGTAACCTGCCTTCTGCTCAATCCCGACAGCGATAAATGCGATTGCAAAAATCATCACCAGAGCAAATGCGATCATTGTTAAACGCAACCATGCAGGCAGCTCCACGTAAGCAGCCACAAAGCACATAACTATCCCTGCGAGAACAGTAGGAAATGATATCAGATATTCCATTCTCAGCATCTGTCTGTCTTTTTCCTCAACCTGACGTCTCATCTCCAACAGATTTTCTTCTGCACGTTTATCATAATTATCCATGATTCTTTCGCCCGACAGCAGCTCGTTGACATTGATTTTTAACAGCTCGCATAATTCAAGCATTATTCCGGTATCCGGCATTGACTTTCCGGTTTCCCATTTTGATACTGCGCGGTCGCTTATTCCGAGTTTCTCAGCAAGATCAGCCTGAGTCATGCCCTGTTCCTTCCTGCAGGATGAAATAAATTTTCCGATTTTGAGCTGATTCATATCGAGCTCCTCCTTTCATGGCTCAATTATATACTGAAAATTGGCAGTTTAACACAAACCGGTGGTTGATTTTCGCTTACTCAACCGTTGGTTGAGTCCTTATAATCTGATTTATTTATTTTAATATATCATATTGTAAATATAATTGCAATTAAATTGCAGAAATCGCAGAATTTATACTGCCGCAAACAAAGAAACAGACCAAAAGAAAACAAATCTTCTTTCAGTCTGTAAAAATTATTTTAAGATGAATAAAAAACGGTTAGCAGATTATCAGTTATATTTTCTCTTTATTTTAAGCGTGGTCGTTTTCGGGAATTCAGTATCCCTTGTCTTGATTTTTGCAACCTGTTTGTAAATAGGCATCTGCTTATTTATCAGGTTGACGTCGCCTTTGATTCGCTCATTTGCATCAGGAGTATTGACGGTATCAAGGAAAAACTCCGCCGTAATGAATCCGTTTTCTTCATATACAACAACTTCCTTGACATATTCGATATTTGCAAGGTGATTTTCAATCTCCTCAGGTGAAACATTCTTGCCGTTTGAAAGCACAATAAGATTTTTCTTTCTTCCTCTGAAGAAGAGGAAACCGTCCTTATCAATATAACCATAGTCGCCGCTTTTGAACCATCCGTCGTCAAACGCTTCGGCAGTAGCCTGCGGGTCATCGTAATAGCCCATCATAACGTTTGAGCCTTTGATGTAGATTTCGCCGACGCCGTCTTCATCAGGATCGTGAATCTTGATCTCATTGCATCCGATAGGCTTGCCTGCGCTGCCGAATTTGAACTCTTTTACGGTATTGCAGGTAACAACGGGCGAACATTCCGTAATGCCGTAGCCGTTTACTATCTGAATACCGAAGTCGTACATTCCTTTTTCATACTGCTCGTCAAGGTATGCTCCGCCGCAAATGATGATTTCAAGCTCGCCGCCGAGGTTATCTATAATATCCTTAAAAATCTTTCTGCGCCTGTCGATGCCGAACTTCATAAGCAGATTACTGATTTTAAGACCTTTTTTAAGAAGCTCCTCTTTACCTTCTTTTTTAGCCGTGAACCATATACGCTTGTAAATTGTTTCAACAGCAAGCGGTACGGCGGTAAAATTCTGGGGCTTGTACGTTTTTATATCACGCTGAAGATCTTTGATGCTGCGGCACATATATCCCCAAGCATCGTCAACAAGATAAAGTGCAAAAATCGCACTTACCCACGATAAAGTATGATGAAGAGGAAGGAATCCTATCGCCTGCCTGCCGGTATTAACCCTGCAGGTGTGGCAGACGTTTGTTGCAACATTCTTCTGAGAGAGCATAACGCCCTTGCTTTTTCCCGTTGTTCCTGAAGTATAAACTATAAAAGCAAGATCATCGGGCAGAACTTCGTCATCAAGATAGCACTCTGCTCCGTTTTTAAGCGATTCATGCCCCTGCTCGATAAATGTATAAAAATCTTCCATACGGAGATAATCTTTTATTTTGCATTCCGGTTCGGCTTTCATAAGCTCAATGGTCTTTGCAAAATCTTCGCTGTAATAAATAGCATCGCATCCGCTTCTTACCATAAGCTCAACAAGCTCGTTATCCGGAAGCTTCGGGTCAAGCGGAACACCGGCGTTTCTGCCGGTGGCTATCGAGTAATAGCACGCTATCCAGTAATAGCTGTTTTCACTGAGAATGGCTACTTTTTTATTTCTGATTCCAAGATCGTAAAGATGCTGACCGAGACCTTTGAAGTCATAAAAAACCTGATTTGTTGTTTTTGTTTCAACTTCGTTATCAAAGTTTAAATAAACATATTCTTTTTTATCCTGTCGTCTTTCTGTACCGTAAAGAAGGATATCCTTTATGGTATACATATCCGGAAAATCTACAAACGTCTGATACTTAACCTTTGTCTTCATGGAACTACCTCAATTATTTAACGTTCTCTTCAAGATAATTAACAACATCGGCAACAGTTACCAACGTAGGAAGAATTCTATCCGGGATAGAAATATTGTATTTTTCTTCAATAATGCAGATCATATCAAAAAGCTCGAATGAATTGAAGCCTAAATCTGAAGTAAGAACATCATCAGGATTAACCTCTGTGATTCTGCCGTCTGTGTAATCAATCATCATTTCCAAAAGTTCTTTTCTTATATCCATTTTAATCTCCTCATTTATCTGAATTTTTTAATTCTTTTTCTTCCTTGCGCTTACGCCATATTTCGTTGAATATTTCTTCTGTCGCAAGTGAAATTTTAGTCAATGAAAAATCTTCTTTTTCGGGGAAGACGTACCAAGTGTCATCCATTGTGTTAAGGTCGATACAATCCCTGAATTTGCCGAATCTGTAAGCATACTCTACGTGGACCGCATACTGACCTGCGGCATCAATATCCATTTTGAACGGCTGATTATCATATTCTCTGATTCCTTCAAGGTGGAATCCCGTCATATCGTGAATGAGCTTGCCGTGCCCCATATGAACAAAGCCCTTTGAATTCGGAAGGTCGTTGACGTCAACCGGACTTTCAAAGTAATATCTGCCTTCGCAGACTTCTTTTTTGACATTTTCCCTCTCCCACTTGTACCAATCGGTCGGGAATTTAAACTCCGTTTTGCCGTCGGATGCTTCAAGCTCACCGTAATAATTCAGCGTCCACTTTTTACCGCAGGACTTGCAGAATACCGTATCATTCTTTGAATCCGTCTGATACTCAGCCATGCAGTTCGGGCATTGATAAAGCACCTTGTGAAGCCCTTCTGCACGTTTCTTATACGTTACCTTGACTCTGTTTTCGCTCTGCCATCTGAAATCATCGTTATAAAGAAGCTCTTTGATTTTTGCGCTGATTTCTTCAACAGAAGCCGCTTTGAGCTCCTCAGGAGTAAAAGCAAGAGTCATATCCGCCTGAACGGGGATTACGTTTCTGTGATGATGATTGCCCCAGAACGGATCATAAATATGGTGACCTCTGCAGGTAAGAGTAACAACCGGCACCTTCTGATGCTTTAAGAGCTGACCTACCGCATCAGGTATAACTTCGGTCACTCCGCAAAGAGAATATCTCGCTTCGGCATAGATTCCGAAAATCAGACCGTCATTAAGAGCCTTACGGCATTGACGGAGAATGCTCACGTCAGCGGTATATTTACGCTTGGGTATTCCGCCGAGGTGACGAAGGATTTCTTCTCTGCCGATATAGTCGTCAACCGCCGCAGGGAAAATGCCTCTGTCCGGCTTGATTGCAGACATCATAACATAAAAATCGTAAAACGCATTATGGTTGCAGAGCAGAATATACGGCGCACGAACGCCTTCCATCCTGTATCTGTTTATTTTACCGAGATGCTTGACTCTTCGCATTGTGCCGAACGCAGCCACTATCGGTCTTATGACCGGATGCTGAGCAATCGGCTCACGGTTCATATCAAATTTTTTTGTTTCAGGCTTGCCGCCTCTCACATATTTTCCGAATTCCCTGCTCAAATAATCACCCTTTCCGGATTTTCAGTCATTCGACCAATACTTTTTGATTATAGCATATCATTGTTTTTTTTTCAATATCTTTATTGCTGTTTTAATCAAAAAACAAGCCATAAGTTATAAAAACTTACAGCCTGTCTTTTTTCTCATTAGTTTATCTTAACTGAATTCCAAGCTTATATTCAAGCGCTTTAAGAATTTTGGCAACATACTTATCCGCTTCATCGGGCATAAGTTCGGTTTCTCCCGGAGCAAAAGTTACGGTAAATGCCATACTCTTTTTGTCAAGTCCGATAGCGGGGCTTCTGTAAATATCGAAAAGCCTGATATCCGTTACGGCTTTGCATGCGCTGTAAATAACCTCCTCTATTGCGGCGCATTCCGTCTTTTCATCAGCAACAAGAGCAAGGTCGCGCTTAACGCTTCTGAAAGGCGAAACAGGCTTATATTTTACGCTCTTTGCAGCCTTTCTCATAAACAGTGCATAATCAATTTCACCGACATAGCAGTCTTTTGTGATTTCCGCGTCCGCCGCAACTTCGTATGAAAGCTTGCCGATAAAGCCGATTTTCTTCGTTCCGCAGTAAACAGCAGCGCTGATTCCGGGATGAAGGAATGAGAACACTTCCTTTTTATAGGTAAGTTTTACACCGAATTCCTCTGCAAGAGCCTCAAGAGTTCCTTTTGCGGTAAAGAAATCTTCATCCTCGCCGTAAACACCGAATGAGAATTTGAGCCTTTCCTCAGGAAGAACAGATTTATCTTCATTCGGGATGAATACGTTTGCAAGTTCATAGATTCTTGCGCCCTCATTACCTCGTTTCATATTATGCGAAAGGATTCTGATGATTGACGGAGCGAGAATTGAACGCATTATTCCGTAATTTTCACTGAGCGGATTATCTATTTTAACGTAATTTCTTTCAGGCGCGTCACCAGGCAGACGAAGCAGATCAAGTTCGGCTGTTGAATAGAACGAATAGTTGATAAGCTCGTCATATCCCTCGCCTACCAGACATTCTTTGAATTTATTCAGAGCGTTCTGCTGAGCATTAAGTCCTCCGCTTGTGAGCGATGCGCCGTCCATAAACGTCGGCACGATATGTTCATAGCCGTAAACCTTGATAACGTCCTCTGCAAGATCGTTGGCATAGCCCTCGATATCTGTTCTGTAAGCAGCGGCAGTTGCCGTGATGTTATCGCCGTCCGCCTCAACGGTGTAATTCTGGCGGCGGAGAATATCAATTACCGTATCTCTGGGAACTTCAATGCCAAGGACTGAATTTATAGCGCTGAAAGTCGTAACAACCTGCTGACGGTCTCTGCTCGGATTGGCGTCAACATCGATATGAGTAGCAGAAACCGTGCCGCACTTAAGCTCTTCAACAAGGTGGAGCGCTCTCTGCATAGCCATGCCCGTCGTGTATTCGTCAACGCCTTTTTCGAATCTGCGTGAGGAATCGCTGCTCTGACCGAGTGAACGTGAGGAACGGCGAACGTTGCCTCTTTCAAACTTTGCGGATTCAAACAAAACATTCTCGGTTGTGTCTTTGATTTCAGAATTAAGTCCGCCCATAATTCCGGCAAGAGCAACAGGCTTTTCGCCGTCGCAGATAACGAGATTTTCATTATTAAGAGTAAACTCTTTTTCATCAAGAGTGACTATTTTTTCGCCGTTTTCTGCTCTGCGGACAATTATTTCTTCGCCTGCAACGTTTGCCATATCAAATGCGTGCATAGGCTGACCCATTTCGAGCAGAACATAGTTTGTTATATCAACAAACGTACTTATAGCGTTGATGCCGCACATTTTAAGCCTGCGGCGCATCCACAGCGGAGACTTCGCGATTTTAACATCTTTTACATAATGAGCAACATATCTCGGGCAGAGATCAGGTGCAAGAACGCTTACTTTGATATTATCATTGTTTGCGTCCTTGTTAGCCGTATATGTTAAATCAGGATCGTTTATCTTGCGGTCAAGCAAAGCCGCAAGCTCTCTTGCAATACCGTAAACGTACTGGCAATGCGGCATATTCGGCGTGACTGAAACGTCCCAAACCTCGTCATTGAGTCCGAGATAATCCTTAACATCGTCGCCCGGTTTTGCGTCGCTGCCGAGCATCATTATACCGTAGACTTCGGCGCCGTCATACCAGTTATCGTCAATACCGATTTCCTCGCCTGAGCAAAGCATACCGTTGGACACTACTCCCCTGAGCTTGCCTTCTTTGATCGTTACGACCTCAGGAGCTGATGAAGCGTCGCCCTTCCTGCGGGCGTATACTTTAGCTCCGGGCAGAGCAACGGGTACAATATCGCCGACATTTACGTTCGGAGCTCCCGTAACTATCTGAATATCATTGCCGTATTCGCCGCAATCCACGATGCAGACCACCATATGGTCAGAATCCGGATGCGGAGTGATTTCTTTAATAACACCGACTTTAAGCCCGTCGACATCGGGAGCTATCGGCTTTCTTTCCTCAACCTCAAGTCCGCAGGAAAAGAGGCTGTTTTCGATAACATCGAGAGAGATTCCCTCAAGATCAACCATATCTTTTAACCAACTGATCGGTAAATACATAAAACTGCCTCCTTACTTTCTGAACTGATCGAGTATTCTTACATCACCGTCATAAAGAAGGTGAATATTGTTTACGCCGTATTTGAGCATTGCGACACGGTCAAGTCCTGTGCCGAATGCAAGACCTGTCCACTCATCCGGATCAAGACCGCAGTTTTTGATAACATTTCTGTTCATAACGCCTGCGCCGAGTATTTCTATCCAGCCTGTACCCTTGCAAAGTGAGCATCCTTTGCCGTGGCATTCACAGCATGTAACGTCAACCTCAACGCTTGGCTCTGTGAACGGGAAATAAGAAGGACGGAAGCGTGTTTTTGTATCTTTATCAAAAACGGTTTTTGCAAGAGTATCAAGAAGTCCCTGAAGATCGCACAGGGAAAGATTCTTGTCTATAACCATACCTTCCATCTGATGGAACATCGGAGCATGTGTGCCGTCGTCGTCACAGCGAAAAACTCTGCCAGGGGAAACGATTTTGAAAGGCGGCTTGAGCGTTTCCATAGCTCTTATCTGACCTGTTGACGTCTGAGTACGAAGCAGGATATCGTCCGTTATGTAGAAAGTATCCTGTCTGTCTCTTGCAGGATGGTCTGCGGAAACGTTGAGAGCTGTAAAATTATGGAAATCGTCTTCGATTTCAGGCCCTTCAAAAACGGTGAAGCCCATACCCGTAAAAGCGTCGATAAGCTCGTTGCGTACAAGCGTTACGGGATGCATATGTCCTGCCTTATGCTTTTTAGCCGGCATTGTTACGTCTACCGCTTCTGCCGCATATCTGAGCTGAAGCGCCTTCTGAGCAAAAAGTTTTTCCTGCTCGTCAAAAAGTTCTGTAGCCCATGTTTTGAATTCATTGATAAGTTTGCCGACTGCCGGTCTTTCTTCTTTCGGTACTGAACCGAGCTGCTTCATCAAAGCAGGTATAGATCCGCTCTTGCTAAGGAATTTAAAGCGGATATCTTTGAGTTCTTCCATTCTGGTTGCTTTGCACGTCATTTCATCGATCTGGGCGCGCAGTTCTTTAATTTTTTCTTCCAACTCAAACACTCCTTAAAAATGGATTTATTCTGCGGAAAACAAAAAGCTCCCCGCCTGCTAAAGGACGGGGAACCCGTGATACCACCTTTATTCACCCTGCGCTCACACGCAGAGCCTTATGAAGTACGTTAATACTCCCGCACCTGTTACGG
>CADAMY010000096.1 GCA_902789095.1 Oscillospiraceae bacterium
AATAGGGAGGTTCAAAACAATGAATTTGACGGAAAGCTTAATGAAGATTGTTACTGATTTGAAAATGCTCTCTGACGATTTAGAAAAAGTTGTTCTGGCGGCGGCAAACAAAAACAATGATGATTTTGAGAAAATTCCCGATGTGGAAGAATCTGCTCCGACAGTAACTCTTGAAGAAGTCAGAGCCGTACTTGCAGAGAAAAGCAGGATGGGTATGACTGCAGCTGTCAGAAATCTTCTGAACGAATACGGTGCGGAAAAACTCAGCACGCTCGATCCGAAGTATTACACGGAAATCCTCAAACGCGCGGAGGACCTGAACAATGGTATCTAACTCACACGCTCTGCTTTCCGCGTCATCTTCGCACCGATGGCTATCCAGGATGCCGATAATGAAAGCACCATTGCGCTTATTAAGGAGCTGTATGGTGAAACTAACCCTGAGAATGAGGTTATGTATGCAATCGGCGTTTGCGGTCCTCTGCTTCTGACAGATTCATGCGATGTTATTGCGAAAAAGACGGAGAACGCATTTCAGCTTGCGCTGAAGTATAATATTCCCGTATGGTTTCAGGCTGATGACGTGAATAATCAGTATTATGCCTATGTCGGTGAAAACTATGTTACTGCCGATAAGTGGTATGAAAATCCCGAAAATGTTGAAAAACTTGGTTTTGGCGAGGATGCTCCTCTTGCGCCATATTGGTTTAACTGGGGACATTGGAAAAAAACACCTGCCATGCCTTGCTTAAACTCCGAAAGTTTTATTGCTTTTATCAAGTCGCAGCTTCAAAACGGTTTTTTGCCTGTGCTTGAAAAATGGATGAATACACTTAAAGAGCTTGACCGTGAATATCTTTTTGCAGGTGTAAGTGTTGGCTGGGAAACAAGAATACCCGATTATACCGAAATTCCGGACGGAACAGTTGACCAGAATGGCACTGCAATCACAAAAGAAGAGAAAAAAATGACCGGGTACCGCGCCCTTGAAAATCTCGGCTTTAAAGATGAAGCCTCAGTTGAAGCAGAAGCCAAAAAACAGCGCATAAGTAGCGAGCAGCTTCGTTATAATCTTTTTTCTCAGGTGGTTCATGATTATTCGGAAATGATCAGCAGGGAAATTTATAATATCGGCGTTGAGAAAACAAAGATTTTTACTCACCTTGTAATTGATACAAGAATTATTGAAAACGGAAGAGGAATTAATTTCAATTCTCCGCTTGTTTCAGCGGCGGTGAATGATTACTCAACACCCGGATTTACGAACAATTCCAATGTTTCGCTTGATCGGCTTGGAACACTTAAAACAAAAATCGCAAAAGCAGATATAACTCAACAAAACTACGGAATAGTTGAGGGTTATGCAATGGGTCTTAATGAAAGCAAAAAGAAAACAATGAAATATTTCAACAGACTTTTTTCAAGCGGGGCGATTGTTGTGGCAGTTTACGGTATTCACGATAACAGCGGTTCGCCTTATATGGTTCCTAAAACTGCGGATGCTCCGTTCAGTCAGGCTGTGCGGCAGATTATAGGAAGCAACTGAAAAACTTGTTTTGAACTTAAAAATTTTTAAATTACACCTCGATAGCATAATATTTAAAGCCCTGATAGATTGATTCTTATCAGGGCGTTTTTGATAACGGTCAGCTTCTCATTTATGGCTGGTAAATCTTATATTTATTTAAAAAATATTATTGTTCGTTAAGGATTCTGATTTCATCTTCGGGGCGGACTGCGCCGCCTTGTATCACCTTTGCGAAAATTCCTTCCTTGGGCATTACGCATTGGCCGACGAGCTTGCTGACAGCGCACCCTTCGTGGCACTCTTTGCCTATCTGCGTGACTTCAAGAATCGCTTCGCTTCCTATTTTCAGCTTTGTGCCGATAGGAAGAGTGTAAAGAACGATTCCTTCGGTTGTCAGATTCTCGGCAAAAACACCGTGACAGAGCCCGTCTGTGCGCATTCCTTTAGCTTTTTCAATGCTTTCAATGCCGAGCAGACTTATCTGCCTGTGCCATTTGCCTGCGTGAGCGTCGCCTTCAAGACCGAAGTTTTCAATCATAATACCTTCCTGAATGCTCTTTTTGGGCGTTCCTTTTTTTTCGCTGATATTTACTGCTATAATCTTTGCCATATCGTCATCCTCCTGTACGGTTTAATCCGTATGCCGGGTTAAGTCCCGCATCAAAGCTGTGAGAAGCGGGCTTTGATTTTATTATTTTTTCAATTTGTTCTTTAAGCTGTTGCTCATCGTTCAGACAGGGTATTATATCATAAGCCGTGTCATATCCCAGACATGGTTTAACTTTGCCGTCGCTGAGCAGACGGATTCGGCTGCACTCTGAGCAGAATTTATGGCTGATCGGGTCAATAAAACCTATCCTGCCCTTCCATCCGTCACGAGAGTAATAAACTGCCGTTGAATTTTTTTCGGGCAGGGGAGTAAGTTCCGGAAATCTTTGTAGGAGAGAGTTCCCCGTTATGATTTTTTCCTGATCGTTTCCGTTCTCTGAAAACGGCATAAGCTCAATGAATCGCACGTCGATTTCATTGTCTTGAGCTATACTTATCAGCTTTCCGGCTTCGTCCGAATTTATATCTTTCATCAGCACGGCGTTGATCTTTATGGGGTGAAGACCTGCATCCTGCGCCGCCTGTATTCCTTCAATAACGCTGTCGAGCGCATCAGCTCCGGTTATATTTTTATACGTTTCACGTTCAAGCGTGTCAAGGCTTATATTGACGCTGTGCAGTCCCGCCCGTTTTAGTGAATGAGCATAATTTTTGAGCAGAACTCCGTTTGTTGTCAGCGATATTGCGGAAATGCCGTGAATTGCGCTGACTTTTTCTATTATGTTACAAATATCGTCTCTTACTAACGGCTCGCCGCCTGTGAAGCGGACTTTATTTATTCCTAAGTTCGCAAACGCTTTAACGGCTTTGTATATCTCGTCAGCGGACATCTCATGCTCTTTTTTTGCGCAGAAATCTTTACCGCAGTAAATGCAGTTGAGATTGCACCGCTTTGTAACAGAAACGCGCAGATATGTAATATCTCTGCCGTAATTATCCTTCATAATTATAATCACTCTTCCCGCCTGTTTTTTCAAGCAGTCTGATTTCTTCAACGCTCATACTTCTGTCAATCGCTTTGCACATATCATAAACCGTCAGCGCGGCTATGCTTACGGCAGTCAGCGCTTCCATCTCAATTCCCGTTTTGTATGTACATTTCGCAAATGAAAAAATACCGAGCTGAGTATCGCTTTCCTGTGTAAATGAAATATCAATTTTTTCTATCGGTATCGTGTGGCACAGAGGAATAAGCTCGCTGGTCTTTTTTGCTCCCATAATACCTGCGATCCTCGCTGCCGCAAGGCCGTCGCCTTTTTTCAGTTGTGAAGAAATAAGACGGCTGAGCGTTTCGGGCTGCATTCTTAGTCTTGCGTAGGCACGTGCAGTTCTGAGCGTAACATCTTTTTCGCCGATATTGACCATATTCACTTCGCCCTGCGAATTGATGTGAGTCAGATTGTTTTCATTCATATATAGTGTATCCTCCCATTTCCTCAAGCCTGTTTTTCATTTTGTCGCCTGAGAGAATATTGAAAAATTCATTTACCATCGGGTCGTTTTCATACTTTTTTGAAACAAGAAATTCATACTTTTCGGTACACAGCGGTATAAAATCAAGATCATATATTTTTGCCGCCGAATAAATGCCGAGACCTGCGTCTGCGTTACCTGCCGCCACAAGCGCCGCTACTGCCGTATGAGTAAATTCTTCGTTGCGGTAGCCGTCGATTCCTTCGGGGTCGATTTCATATTTTTGAAGCAGATAGTCGCAGAGTATTCTTGTGCCTGCTCCTCGCTGACGGTTTACATACCGTATTCTTTTAATATCCGAAAAATCTTTTATTTTGAGCGGATTGCCTTTTTTGACCATAAGACCCTGGATTCTGCCGATACCTTTTTTTATAATTGCAGAGCCGTCGGGAAAATACTTTTCAACGTAACTTTTGTTGTATTCGCCTGTTTCGGTATCAAGAAGGTGTATTCCTCCGATATGGGCAAGCCCGTTCTTTACAGCGTGTATAGCGCCCATACTGCCAACGTGTGACGAGCATATTCTGAACGGAGCATCAGCTTTTTTCAGCATATCGGCAATTTCATCTATTACAGGGTCGTGACTGCCTGTGACTATAAGCGTGTTTTCTATTTCTTTCAAAGGCTTCAGCAGACGCACTTCAACCTGAGCGCCTGCTTCAATGCCTTCGGAATTTCTTTCAACTTCAAGAATTCCGTCGGCTTTAGTGAAGCTGCTGATGATTCCTGCGCCTCTTGGCAGGGGAGAAACGGATATTTCATCGCCGATTCTGCCAAGCTGAACACGGACAAATTCGCCGTATTTAAGAGATGAAACGATTCTTTTGCTGAGAATCCCTTTAACCGTCTCTTTTTCGGGCGGAGTCGTGCCGCAGTATAAAGATACAACGTCTTTCACGATTTCTTCAATAACAACTATCGCTGAAACGGGGTAACCGGGAAGACCGATGACCGGCTTTGAGCTGATTTCGCCGAGAATCGCAGGCTTGCCGGGCTTAATTGCCAAGCCGTGAACGCAGACAGTACCAAGCGATGAAATTATTTCCGACGTATAATCGTCTCTGCCTGCTGATGACCCTGCGCTGACGAGCACTATATCGCTTTCATCGACAGCCTTTCTTACGGCTGCTGATATAAGTTCTTTTTTATCTTTTACTATCGGATATACTTTTACTTCGGCGCCGATATCTTCAAGCATTCCTCTGAAAACTGTTGAGTTGAATTCTATGATTTCGCCTTTTGACGGGGAGTCCGTCGGCATGACTATTTCGTCGCCTGTCGGTATAACGCCGGCAAGCGGTTTTTTTATAACTTCAACTTCGGTTACACCGCCTGCGAGCAAAGCTCCGCACAGCGACGGAGTAAGCTGTGTACCGCTCGGGGCTATCATATCTCCCATACATATATCTTCGCCGACCTGGCGCACGTTCTGCCACGGACGAACAGAGGATATTATTTCAAAACAACCGTCGTTTTTATCAATCAGGTCCTCAACCATTATCACGGCGTCGCATCCGTCGGGCAGAGGGTCGCCCGTGTCAACGACTGTATAATCCTCAGGAGAGAGCAGTACGGGATTCGTTTCTGAAGCGGAATATGTTGCAGAAGCTTTAACTGCGGCGCCGTCCATTGCGCACGCATTATAATGCGGAGAGCAGATTTTTGCATAGACAGCGTTTTTTAAAATCCTTTTATTTGCTGAGCAGGACGGTATCATTTCATAACCTGAACAAAAGCCTGAATCTTTCAGATGCCCGAAATATTTCTGCTTTGCTTCGTTCAGGTCGGTGTTTTCAAGATAATTATGTTTTATACTCATAATCTGTAAACCCTTACCTCCGTTCCCGAAGTCAGTCCTTCGGATTCTCTGGGAATGCGGATAAATCCGTCTGCTTCGCTGAGAACGGATATTATTCCTGATTTTGTGTAAAGCGGGGCAGCATTTCCCTCAGAATCAATTTTGACGCATATCAGTTCTTCACGACCGTGATTGGAAGGAATATTTGCTGCGATTCGAGCCGTGCGGAAATGACTTTCGGTTTCCATGCACATTACGGTATTAAGATACTCTTTGACAAACAGCCTGAAAACAAAATATGCCGCCAGAGGATGACCGGGAAGCCCGAAAACAGGCTTTGAATCCGCCATGGCAAATATCGTCGGCTTACCGGGCTTTAAGGCTATTCCGTGAAAATACACTTCACCTTTTTTATCAAGAATATCGCACGTCATATCCATTTTTCCTGCTGACGAGCCGCCTGAAATCAGAACGGCGTCAGCCCGGCTGAGGCAATCGTCAACAGCTGTTTCTATGAGATTTCTGTCATCTTTTACAGCTCCGTAAACTATCGTATCGCATCCTGCCTGTTTAGCGCAGGAGTCAAGAAGATAAGTGTTTATATCCCTTATCTGACCTGATGAGGGAGCTGTATTTACTATTTCGTCACCTGTTGAGATGATTGCGACAACAGGCTTTTTGAATACAGGTATTTCATAAATTCCCAAAGCGGCAAGAACACCGACGGCGGCAGGCATGATTTTTGTTCCTTTTTTTACTGCAATACTTCCGCTTTTGATATCGCTGCCTTTTTTATTTACGTTTTCACCCGGAGCGACTCCATAATAAACAAGACATTTACCGAACTCTTCATCGGTATTTTCAATCATTACAACAGAATCAGCGCCTTCGGGCAGCATTCCGCCTGTGGATATTCCGGCGCAGAAGCCTTTATTTATCATAAAATCAGCGGGCTGCCCCATTTTTATATGCGAAACACATTCAAGCTCTGCAGGTATTGATTCTCCTGCTCCGAAGGTATCAGCGGAATGAACGGCGTAGCCGTCAACTGTTGATCGGTCAAACGGCGGAATGTCCTCCCGAGCGATAATATCATCGCAGACGATGTGCCCGATTGAGTCAAAAATACCGACTGACTGCGTGCCGATACTGCAATGGGAGCATTTATTCTTTATTATTTCGATCGCTTCATATACTGTTACTACTTTCAGCATGTTTTCACCTTTAAAATTTATATGGATTAAAACCGTTATTCGGGTATTCCGTTATTCAGAGTGATGATTTTCTCAGCGGTGTCGGATGCAAGCTGCATGGAATGTGTGCTGATTATAAGAGTGCATCCCTGCTCGGCTTTATATTTATTGATTTCGTCTGTCAGCGTCAGCGTGCTTTCCTTGTCGCAGGCGCTTGTAGGCTCGTCAAGCAGAAGCAGAGAGCATGAGCGCATAAACAGCCTGCATATACTCAGTCTTTGAAGCTCGCCGCCTGAAAGCGAGGAGGCTTTTTTTTCTTTAAGTTCAATGAGATTGAATCTTTCCAGCAGGTCGGCAGCCTTTTCTTTTTGTCCTTTTGCGCCTATGAGCATATTTTCAAGCACGGTTCCACTGAAGGCGTACGGATTTTGAGGCGCGTAAAGAGTTGTTCCTTCTGTTGAAAAACTGCCTTCCGTCTGTCTGATTATACCTGCAAGAATTTTGAGCAGTGTGGATTTTCCGCTGCCGTTTGCACCCATAACCGCAAGGGATTCGCCTTTTTCAAGCTTTAAATAATCTATATCAAGTACTTTTCTTTCACCGTACATTTTTTTCAAATTTTTAATTTCAACCATCGTCATTCTCCTTCACTATAAATGACGCGGCGATATTTACAATCAGAGCAATTAAAAGAAGTATGATTCCCAGAGACAGCGCAAAGCTGAAATTGCCCTTGTTGGTTTCGAGCAGGATTGCCGTTGTCATAACGCGGGTTTTCCATTGTATGTTGCCGCCTACGAGGCTGACTGCGCCGACTTCGGCTATTGATCTGCCGAATGCGTTGAGAACAACGGAAAACAGCGAGTTTTTATTTTCTTTGATGCAGAGCCTCAGTATCGTGCTTTTTTTCAGGTTCATGCCGATACCCGTTTCAATAACGTCAGAAGCGGATTTTTCGGTGATCGAAGCGCTTAGTCCTATAACTACCGGCGTTATCAGAATACATTGAGCTATAACCATAACCGTAACGGTAAAGAGCAGGTTGAGCTTTCCGAACGGTCCGTAATGAGTAAACATGGCATATACCAACAGGCCTGCCGCCACAGGCGGCAAGCCCATAAGGGTATGTATTATTTTTTTTATTGTCGGTTTGCCTCGGAAATTTTTAATTCCTATCAGAGTGCCCAGAGGAAGCCCGATAACGCAGGATATTCCCGTGCTGAAAAGGGACATCCTCAGGGTTGTAAACAGAATTTGAATCAGCTCTTTATCAAGTGAAAAGAGCAGTTCAAACGCTTGCCTGAAACTATCCATTACAGATTATTTTTCAAGCAGATAAAACAAAGCCGTGCCGTATTCCGCTTTGCCGTAATCAGCTAT
>CADAMY010000097.1 GCA_902789095.1 Oscillospiraceae bacterium
CTTAAAGAAAAAATCGAGCAGAACAGAGAAAAAGGTATGGCAGGAAAATCTCTGAGAGTTATGGTCGTCGGCATACCAAACACGGGAAAGTCATCATTTATAAATAAAATGGCAGGCAAAAACCGAGCACAGGTTGCGGATAAGCCGGGAGTAACGAGACATAATCAATGGTTCAACATCGGAAGCGGCATCGAGCTGCTTGATACTCCGGGCGTTCTCTGGCCGAAATTTGACGACCCGAAAGTCGGCGACAGGCTTGCTTTTATCGGCTCGGTTAAAGACACTATTCTTGACAGCGAAACTCTCGCCGTAAGACTTCTCGACGTACTCAAATCAGAGTATTCCGGCAGGCTTGACGAAAGATATAAGCTGAAAAATATTGATTATCAGAATATCGACAGCTTCGAGCTGCTTGAAGCGATAGGCAGAAAAAGAGGCATGCTCATAAGCGGCGGCGAAATTGATACCGAACGCGCGTCGGTAATGCTTCTTGACGAATACCGCGCAGGCAGGCTCGGCAAAATCACTATGGAATTCCCTGAAAAAGGATGATAGGATATGAAAGAGAAAATCCCCGTTAACTGGCATAAATACGAAAACGCCGCAAGGGCAAAAGGCTATAAAGCAATATGCGGAGTTGATGAAGCAGGAAGAGGTCCGCTTGCAGGTCCAGTATGCGCCGCTGCGGTGATTCTTCCGCCCGACTGCATTATTGAAGGACTCAACGACTCAAAAAAGCTCAGCGAAAAAAAGCGTGAAGCTTTATTTGACGTTATAAAAAATGAAGCTCTCGCATATTCGATAGCGATGGCAAGCGAAAAAGAAATAGACGAAATAAACATTCTTCAGGCAACGTTCCTTGCGATGAAAAGAGCCGTTGACTCGCTGAGCATAAAGCCTGATTACATACTCGTTGACGGCAACCGCGATCCCTTATTCGGCACGGACACCGAACTCGTTGTAAAGGGCGATTCGCTTTCTGCGTCAATAGCGGCGGCAAGCGTGCTCGCAAAAGTGACGAGGGACAGATTTATGCTCGAAATTGATAAAAAATATCCTCAGTATCAGTTTTCAAAACACAAGGGCTACGGCACAAAGCTTCACTACGAAATGATAGCCGAATACGGCATAAGCGACGTTCACCGCCGAACGTTTCTTAAAAAGCTTACGGGTGAAAAGTGATGAACATTAACAAAACCGGTCTTTGGGGCGAAATTTACTCGGCAAGATACCTTCGGGATAACGGCTACACTATACTTGCGGGCAATTACAGATGCCGCACAGGCGAAATCGATATTATCGCTTTCAAGGACGGAACAGTGTGTTTTACAGAGGTCAAAACAAGAGGAGAAAACCCGTTGTTCAGACCTATGGAGGCAGTCGATATTCATAAAAGAAAAAGGCTCATCAGCGCTGCGGAATATTACATACATTACGTTGATAAAGAATCCGCATCAAGGTTTGACGTAATAGAGGTTACGCTTGACAAGGATTATAAAGTAAAGGAAATAAATCATATAAAAGATGCGTTCAGCGCGCTTGACTAAAAATATATTATGTGATATTATTCACTTGATTATTGTTTCAGAGGAGAATTACAATGTTATACACCAGTACGAGAGACAACAGCATAAGAGTCGAATCTTCTGTTGCCATCGCTCACGGAATTTCATCTGACGGCGGACTTTTTGTTCCGGTCGAAATACCGAAAATATCTATGGACGATATCAGTCGTCTTGTCAATTACAGTTATATTGAAAGAGCAAAGTATATTCTTTCTCTTTACCTTACGGATTTTACCGAGCAGGAGCTTGATTACTGCGTAAACGGCGCTTACGCTGAGGGCAAATTCAGCGATAAAAAAGTCGCTCCGCTTCATACTCTTGACGACCATACGGAAATCCTTGAGCTTTGGAAAGGACCGACCTGCGCATTCAAGGATATGGCGCTGCAGCTTCTTCCTTATCTTCTTACAACCGCTTCGGCAAAGAGCGTTCCGGGCAAGGAGATCGTTATTCTCGTTGCAACGTCCGGCGACACCGGCAAAGCGGCTCTTGAAGGATTCAAAGACGTTCCGAATACAAGAATACTTGTTTTTTATCCGGATAACGGCGTAAGCCCTATGCAGAAACTGCAGATGACAACCCAGGAAGGCAAAAATGTCGGCGTCTGCGCTATCGAGGGTAATTTTGACGACGCGCAGAACGGCGTTAAAAAGATTTTTACCGATAAAAAAGTTGCCGAAAAACTTGATTCCATGGGCATGATGTTCTCCTCCGCCAATTCAATCAACTGGGGCAGACTTGTTCCGCAGATAGTCTACTACGTTTCTGCTTACTGCGAAATGATTGAAAAAGGCAGAATCAAAGCGGGTGACGAAATCAATATCGTTGTTCCTACGGGTAATTTCGGCAACATTCTTGCCGCATATTACGCAAAAGAAATGGGCATACCTGTAAAGAAGCTTATCTGCGCTTCCAACGCCAACGATGTTTTGACAGATTTCCTCAAAACGGGAATTTACAATAAAAACCGTGATTTCTATACAACTATATCTCCTTCAATGGACATTCTCATTTCTTCAAACCTTGAAAGACTTCTTTTCATCCTCAATGATATGGAAGACAAAGATATCAAGGACTGGATGAAAGAGCTCAGCGAAACAGGCAGATATCAGGTCAGCGAAAAAGTTTATGACAGAATTAGAGAAAACTTTGAAGCGGGAAGCTGTGACGATAAAGGCACAAAAGCTACAATCGCAAAAGTATTTGAAAAAACGAATTACCTTTGCGACACTCATACAGGCGTTGCAGTTGCGGTTTATGACGACTATGTAAGCGTTACGGCAGACATAACGCCCACGGTGATTGCTTCAACGGCCAATCCGTTCAAATTCAGCGCAAGCGTTCTTGACGCTGTTAATCCCGATATGAGCAAGGATATGGATGAGTTTGATATGGTTCTCGGTCTTCATGTTGAAACAGGTGCAGAATGCCCGCCTCAGCTCGCAAATCTTAAAGATAAAAAGCCGAGATTCACCGAGTGCTGCAAAAAAGAGGATATGGAATCAGTTGTTCTTTCCATGCTGAATAATAAATAAAAAGTTCAGGAACGCAACAAAAATTGCGTTCCTGATGTTTTAGCTTTCCCGGCAGGACGTGCCGTCACATTCAAAAGTGTTGCAGAGAGTATCGGAGCAGCTTGATGCGTGCGAAGGGCCGACCTCGATTTTACCTGCCGAGCAGGTGCCGTTGCCTTCGTTGTAAATACAACTGCTGACTTTGCAGTTTATATCTTTGATAACATGGCGCATAAACATAACCTCTTTTCATTTATTCGGGTATTCCCTTTATTATTATTGTCATTATTTCTTTTTATATGCGGGGTGATACGATGTCATTATTTGCAATAGGCGATACGCATTTATCCTTCGGAACGAATAAACCGATGGACGTTTTCAGAGGATGGGAAAATTATGAAAAAAGACTTGAAAAAAACTGGAATGCCGTTGTAAAAAGCGATGATATCGTTGTTATTCCCGGCGATATCACTTGGGGCATGAATTTACAGGAAGCGCTGGAAGATTTTAAATTTATAGACGCACTGCCCGGTAAAAAAATTATTCTCAAAGGCAACCACGATTACTGGTGGAGCACAAAGAAAAAAACAGACGATTTTTTTAAAGCCAACGGAATCAACACCATTGACGTGCTCAACAACAATGCTTATAAAGCCGGAAACCTTGCTCTTTGCGGCTCAAGAGGCTGGTTTTTTGACAATACCGCCGAGCAGGATTTAAAGATTCTCAGACGCGAAGCAGGCAGACTCAAAACTTCGGTTGAAGAAGCGGAAAAACTCGGCGGAGAAAAAATCGCTTTTCTTCATTATCCGCCCATCGCCGGCGGCAGAGTTTGCGAAGAGATATGTGACGTGCTGATAAACGGCGGCGTTAAAAGATGCTATTACGGTCACCTTCACGGTCCGGCGCTCTCATTTGCTTTTAACGGAGAGATGTTCGGTATCGAATTCAGGCTCGTTTCAGGCGATTTTTTAGGTTTTTGTCCAAAACTCATAGAAAAATTCTGATTTTTCACAAATATTTTACAAATAAATTTTAAATTAGTGTAGAAAAATAATCAAACATCTGTTATAATACATTAGTTAAAGAATGTTAACAGGAGGAAAAAAGATGTTAAAGTCAGCAAACAAAACAGAAACCAACACTTATACTCTGGAGGTTTCAATCAGCGGTGAGGATTTCAAGGCCGCAATTTTAAAGGCTTATAACAAGCAGAAAAAGAATATTTCAATCCCCGGCTTCCGCAAGGGCAAGGTTCCCATGCATATGGTTGAGCGTTTTTACGGCAAGGGCGTTTTTTATGAAGATGCTCTTGATATACTTTATCCCGACGTTGTCAGCGACGCAATCAAAGAATCAGGTATAGAAGCTGTTTCTTCCCCTTATGACGTTGACGTTAAGGAAATTGGCGAAGACGGCGTTGAAATGACTATGAAAATTACCGTTAAGCCCGAAATCGAAGTAGGCGAATACAAAGGTCTCAAAGCTGAAAAAGACGATTCAGCCGCAACAGCAGCAGACGTTAAGAAAGAGCTTGAAGCTTTACAGGAAAGAAATGCAAGAATCATTACCGTTGAAGACAGAGCAGTTGAATCAGGCGATATCACAGTTATCGACTTTGAAGGCTTTGTTGACGGCGTAGCTTTTGACGGCGGCAAAGGCGAAGATTTTGACCTCACAATCGGTTCAGGTCAGTTTATCCCCGGCTTTGAAGATCAGATCATCGGTCACAACGCAGGCGAAGAATTTGACGTAAACGTTACATTCCCGACCGAGTACGATCCCAAACTTGCAGGTAAAGACGCAACTTTCAAAGTTACTGTAAAAGAAATCAAATCAAAAGAGCTTCCTGAGCTTGACGATGAATTTGCAAAAGACGTAAGCGACGAAGCAGATACGCTCGCCGACCTCAAAAAGAGCATCAAGGCTGATCTTACTGCGAAGAAAAAAGAGCAGGCTGACAAAGATTTTGAATCCGCTCTTCTTGAGCAGATCGCTGCAGGCGTTCAGGGTGAAATCCCCGAAGTTATGTACGACAACAAGGTTGAGGAAGAAATCAACGGATTTGCTCAGCGTCTTTCAGGTCAGGGTATGAGCCTTGAAATGTATATGAAGTACACAGGCATGAACATGGACGCTCTTAAAGCAAGCCTTCGCGACGGCGCCGAGAAGCAGGTCAAACTCATGCTCGCTGTTGAAAAAATCGCTGAGCTTGAAGGTATTGAAGCAACTGATGAAGAAGTTGAAGCAAAGTACGCTGAAATGGCTGAAATGTATAAGATGGACGCAGAACAGCTCAAGAAGATCATTCCTGCTGACGACGTTAAGACAGACGTAAGAAACGGCAAAGCAGTTCAGCTTGTAGTTGACAACGCCGTTGCTGAAAAACCCGTAAAAAAAGCTGCAAAAAAGACAGCTAAAAAATCAGACAGTGAAGAAAAAGCAGAAGAAACTAAAGCTGATTCCGCTGAATAATTTATAATTTAGAAACCTATAATTAAAAAGAGGGATGTTTTCCCATGGAAGTGGATGGCTTTAGCTGAGATAATCTCGGTCAGCCATTCATTTCGCTATAATGCAATCAAAGGAGGCATTTTTTATGGCACTTGTACCATATGTAGTTGAGCAGACCAACAGAGGTGAACGCTCATACGATATTTTTTCAAGACTTTTAAGCGACAGAATCATTGTTCTTTCTGATGAAGTAAACGATGCGACCGCAAGTCTTGTAGTAGCTCAGCTCCTTTTCCTTGAAGGTCAGGACCCTGAGAAAGACATCAGCCTTTACATCAACAGCCCCGGCGGAAGCGTTACCGCAGGCATGGCGATTTATGACACTATGCAGTATATCAAATGTGACGTTTCAACTATATGCATGGGTATGGCGGCATCAATGGGCGCTTTCCTGCTCTCATCGGGCGCCAAAGGCAAGAGACTTGCCCTGCCTAACAGCGAAATAATGATTCATCAGCCTATGGGAGGCGCAAAAGGTCAGGCAACCGAAATTGAAATCGTTGCAAAGCACATTTTAAGAACAAGAGAAAAGCTCAACAGAATCCTTGCGGAAAACACGGGCAAACCGATTGAGCAGATTGCTCTTGATACTGAAAGAGACAATTACCTCACAGCCGAGGAAGCTTTGGAGTACGGTCTTGTAGACAAGGTGCTTAAGCACAGATAAAATCTGAAAGGTTCATTACAGTCAATGAGTAGAGACGACGACAGAAGAGAAAAAAACATACGCTGTTCATTCTGCCACAAAACGCAGAATCAGGTCGGCAAAATAATCGCCGGCCCGGGCGTGTATATATGCGATGAGTGTATCGGTCTTTGCCAGGATATTCTTGACGAAGAAGCTGACTACGCTTATGCCGGCAAAAAGAAGAATCTTAAACCGGATAAGCCTCTGCCTACCCCTGCCGAAATCAAAGCGAAGCTTGATGAATATGTGATTGGTCAGGACTCGGCAAAAATCGCTCTGAGCGTAGCCGTTTATAATCATTATAAGCGCGTTTACAAAGGCGGCGACACAGACGTTGATATTCAAAAAAGCAACATCATGCTTTTAGGTCCTACCGGCGTAGGCAAAACAATGCTTGCCCAGACGCTCGCAAAAATTCTCGACGTTCCTTTTGCTATTGCTGACGCTACAACGCTCACAGAAGCAGGATACGTCGGCGAAGACGTTGAAAATATTCTTTTAAGACTTATTCAGGCGGCGGATTTTAACGTTGAAAAAGCGGAAGTCGGCATCATTTATGTTGACGAGATCGATAAAATTGCCCGCAAATCTGAAAATCCGTCTATCACAAGAGACGTTAGCGGCGAAGGCGTTCAGCAGGCGCTGCTCAAAATTCTTGAAGGTACTGTTGCAAACGTTCCCCCTCAGGGAGGAAGAAAACATCCGCAGCAGGAATTCATTCAGGTGAACACATCAAATATCCTGTTCATCTGCGGCGGCGCTTTTGACGGAATCGAAAAAATCGTTGAAAAGCGTATCGGCGGCTCTGCCCTCGGTTTCGGAGCGGACATCAAGGATAAATCACAGCTTACTGCCGAAAGCCTTATGAGCAAGGTCATTCATCAGGATCTTTCAAAATACGGTCTTATTCCTGAGCTTGTCGGCAGACTTCCTGTTATCACAACGCTTTCACAGCTCAACAAGGACGATATGATCCGTATTCTCAAAGAGCCGAAAAACGCTATTATCAAGCAGTATAAAGCGCTGTTTGATATGGACGGAGTAGAACTTGAATTTGACGACAGTGCGCTTGAAGCGGTTGCTGAAAAAACTCTTGAAAAGAAAACAGGCGCAAGAGGACTTCGCTCAATTATGGAAGCCGTGCTGATGGATTCAATGTTTGAAGTTCCGGGAGATAAAACGATAAAGAAAGTCATTATCACCCGTGAATGTGTTGAAAACAACGCAAAGCCCGAAATAATAAGAGAAAAACAAAAGAATAAAAAAGGTGCATAATAGCGCAGAAATTAACGGGGTTTCGTATTAAACGAAACCCCGTCAGACTGTCGATAAAGTCGCAAGAACATTTGCAAAAGAAAAAGGATTTTTATTAAACAAATATAATAATTGATGAAACATATAGGAAACAGGAATAGTTAAAATATATTTAATAATAATTATATTGCAAATTAGCCGCCTTTTCTCCCTCTCGCAGTATCTATATACAGCTTCGGGTAGAAAATGCGGCTTCTTGCATACTTTCTCGAAGTCTCA
>CADAMY010000098.1 GCA_902789095.1 Oscillospiraceae bacterium
AAATAAATATAGTATGATTTAAAAAATGTTTTATTATTTTTAAAAAACATCTTGCATTTTAACGAAAATAATGTTATTATAACTAACTGTGTAGAGTATTAAAGGAGGTGGCACAATGCCCAATATCAAATCTGCTAAAAAACGTGTACTCGTTAACCAGACAAAAGCTGCCCGCAACAAGTCAGCTCATTCAGCTTTAAAAACCGCTATCAAAAAAGCTCACATCGCTGCTGAATCAAACGCTGCTGACAAAGAAGCTGCTGTTAAGTTAGCTATCAAAAAAGTTGACCAGGCTGCAGCTAAAGGTCTTATTCATAAGAATAACGCAGCAAGAAAAAAATCAGCACTTGCAAAGCTTCTCAATGACTGATTAAACATTACGGGCGGAATATCCGCCCTTTTGTTTTATTCAAATTGTTAATTTTTAATGAATTGCTTGACTTTAGCGATTTATTATAATATAATATATTTACTATTAATAAGGAGGCTATTGCCATGGATACAATTAAAAAGATTTTTAAAATCGTTGCTATTATAGCAGCTATCGCAGGTATTGCCTGTGCTGCATACGCTCTTATCAAAAAGTTCTGCCCCAAATGCTGCGGTGAAGACTGCGCTGAAGACGATAAGTGCGATTATGTTTCATGCTCATGCTTTGAGGATGAAGCTAAAGAAGCTGCTGCTGAATAATTATTATAACGATTCAAGCTGTTCCGCAAGGAGCAGCTTTTTGTTTTTGCAGGTTTATTTATCCTTAGGCTTTGTTATAACCGAAACCATAAGACCGCACATAAGCGCAGCGGTTATTCCCGCTGATCCTGCCGTCATCGGGCCGGTCAGCGCACCGAGAAGCCCCTGATTATCCACAGCGTCGGCAGTACCGCCCGCTATAAGCGAGCCGAATCCAGTAAGCGGCACCGTTGCCCCTGCTCCGGCAAAATCAATCAGCTTTTCATAAGCGCCGACAGCGTGCAGAGCTACGCCGAGCACCACAAACAAAACGAGAATTTTAGCAGGCGTAAGCTTTGTTCTGTCGATCAGCACCTGACCGAAACAGCAGATAGCTCCGCCTATCAAAAAAGCCCATAAATAATTCATAAATATAACTTACGGTAAACCGTTCCTTTCAGTTATCTTCAGAAATTATTATCTGTCTTTTTTAATTTTTTATGATCGGTAAATTTTATCAGATGAGCACAATTATAAAAGCCTTGAAACTTTAACATCTCAAGGCTTTTTTATCATTTAATTCTGCTGACTTCGAGCTGCTCAAATTCAATAATCACAGTATCTTTATCATTATTAAACATAACATACTCAATTTCAAGAATATATTTATTCCCGTTATTTTTAAGAGTATCACTCGTCCAGAATACTCCGGTAAGATTGTAATTACCCTTTATTATTTTGTAATTATAGAAAGTTATTGATTCAACGTCCATATCGTACATTGCACCTGACGCATAAATAAAAAACTTCAGATATTTTTGCTTTTTATCGACGTTGAATCCTCTTTCAGCCTTTTTAACGTACGCATCATGCATGCCGCTGTACCAATACTGGTCTACACCTGATTGCATTTCACATTTCTTCTTAAAACGGCTGACGGTTATTTGCAAAGGCGGTCGGTTTCGATATATCTTACGCCCATGTCATAGAGCATTTTTGCGTCTTCTATTGTATCGACTGTCCAGTAAGATACGCCGATTTTATTGTCAAGCGCAAGCTTTATGCTGTCAGCGTCGTTCTTTTCAAAGTTTGCCGAAAGCCAAACATTATCTCCGATTGATTTTGCTTCGTCAATTTCCTTTTGAGTAACTTCATCAACGAGATACCAAAGCTCAATACTGCTGTCATAATCATGTATTACTCTGAGCTGTTCAAGATCAAAGGTGATGATTATTGCAGTTTTTTCAAGTCCTTTTGCTTTAACAGCGTCAACAATCGTGTAAAGCATGTCGTAGTTTTCGCTCTTTATCTCGATCTGCGGACGGGTTTTACTGCCGACAAAAACGTCGAGGAATTCATCAAGAGTCGGGATTTTCATATCCTTGTATTTCCAGAAATTGCTTCCGTTTTTATAAGAAAAAGTGCGTATGGTATTGAAATCAGTCTCCTCAACCTCGCCCAACTGCCACATACGGTGATTGATATCGGAATTATGAGAAAGCACCCAAACTCCGTCGCTCGTGAGCCTTATATCGCACTCAGCGGAATAATAACCTAGACGAACAGACTCCTCATAAGCGGGAATCGTATTTTCGGGAGCTGTTGCCGTAACTCCCCTGTGAGCCGTGATATGAAGCTCATCAGCAAGATAATCATATTCCGATTCAGACAGCGAAGTAAGCTCAAACGGTTTATAGATTATTTTTTTGATAAGCAGAACCGGTGAAATCGGGAGCATAAATAACGGTACAAGCACCGCCGTGATCACCTTATTTAATACGTTTATCATTTGAATCATTCCTTTCGGCAAAATTATACCATATTACTTAAAAAATACAACCGCATTTATACCAAAAACCATTCGATTCCGAAAACTACTGCGCTGCATATAACCGCCACAGGCAAAAGTCCCACGCCACAGCCAGCGTTACATAAGGAACGTAGTATAAAAACGAGCGGATAAACTGATTTGTTATAGGTTTTTTTATAAGCGTTAAAGGCAGAATCCTTATAAGATAAGTAGTAAGCGCCATTACGCCGATATATAAATATGCTTTCATTGCTCCTGCTCCTCCTTTTTGGGAAAGATCAGGGCTGCGGCGGCAGAGATAACAAGAGTTAAAATAATAGTCTGCATTCCGCTTGAAATACTTGAAAGCCTGCTGAAAACAAAGCTCGCTATAAAGCTGACAAATATACACAGCAGTACCTTTTTATCCGCCTTGCCGACCGGTATGATGATAGCAATAAACATACCGAAAAGCATTATTGACAGTGCGCTGACGAGCCTTGCGGACAATATGTTGCCCAATATTACTCCGAATACTGCACCTGCGCTCCAGCCGGGTACAGCCATACACATAGCGCCTATGAAATACCATTCATTCAGGTATCCTTCCTGAGCAATCGAGATGCCGAACATCTCATCCGTCACGTCAAAACCGATTATCATTCTGAAAATAAGAGGCATACTCTGCGGCAGTTTCTGGCTCAGAGCGCACGACATAAGCAGATACCTGCCGTTGACTATGAGCATCATCAGAATCATTGATACGACGCCGGCATCCTCTTCCATGACCTTCATACCGGCATATTCGCCTGCGGAAGCGTTATTAAGAAAGCTTATAAGAAAGCTTTGAAACACGTTCAATCCTATCCTGTGGCAGGTGATTCCGATGCTGAATCCCACCGCAAGATAACCGAGCCCGATCGGTACGCCGTCACGGACTCCCTGCAAAAACTTCTTTTTATCCATCGGTTACATCCTTTCCTGAAATAATATATCACCATTTCAGGAATAAGTAAAGAATTTTTAACGACATTATTCTTTGATTTTTTGATAGAATTAAACCAATATCATAAAAAACAAGCGACACCAGCCGTTAAACCGCTGTCGCTGTAATGCGCTTTATTTATCCTAAAAAAAAGCAGGATAAACGTTATTACAGATTTGAAAAATTCAATCAGTTTTGCAAGAAATGAATCAGGTTCAGTATTCGTCTCTTCGTCAGCTTCATCAGCCCACAGAGTCGTCGCACGATGCAAGATTTGATGAATATTTATATCAAGCGATTGTATTTTACGCTGTATGCGTTCAGTAAAAATTTGCAGTTGTTTCAACGGCACGGATGTATCCGTGCCCTACCCGGCTGAGGTGGAAAACCGGTATATCCGGAATGTCAAAACGTGTAATAATAAAAATCCCCTTGCGAGCGAATCACAAGAGGAAAAAGACTATTTTGCAATATCGTTGATCCAGTAAACTCCGGAATCGAGGAGGGCATAATCTTTATTGCCCACTCTGAAAAATCTGTGAACAGGCTCGTTGAAAACCGCATAATCCTTGACCGCATAATCTTCAAGCCTGATCGTACGTATCTTTTTGCTGCCCTCGTTGCAGATATAAAGCTTATCGTCAAGCTTAACTATTGCAACAGGACGGTTGAAAGCAGATGAATTTTCCCCGCCGATACGCAGTAAAACGCGCTTTTCAACAGGAGAATATTTGATTATTGCGTTTTTATCGGGCACGGTGCTCCAGAAGCAGCTGGCATCCAGCGCAATATCGCTCGTCGTGCATCCCTGATACATAAGCTCGCCTGACTGCGCAACGCTGCCGTCAGCATTAAAAAAGGTTATCTCCCCTGTCGGGTACAAGGCGGTAACTCCGCCGCTTTTAAGCACTGCGGAGCTGCAGCTTATGTAATCGCCCAATGAAGCGACGATATTTTTGTATTCCGGGCCGAATTTAAATTCAAGATATGTACCGAGCGGAATCGGATGTATCTGATTCCCCTCCTGGTCATATGCAAAAGCCGCCGCAACGGCAGCGCCTTCTGGTGATATTTCTCTCGTGAGAATAAGAAAGCCGATCTCAATCGGCAGTATATCTAAAATGTCCGCAGACAGTATTTTTACCATGTTTTTTCCTTTCGTACATAAAACCCCGCAATGCCGGGAGCTGCCGATAGTAACCTGCGGTTAAAGCAGGTGGGCGCCCCCCGGGACATTTGTGCTCCCATCGTCTGAAAATCAGGAGGTCTGCATTCCCTGGACCGGAGAAAGGCTCCCTATAATAAGTGTGTTGGGTTAATATAGACAGCAGTTATCGTACAAAGCAGGGGTTATTTCAGTTTTACTGTTCGTCCTCAAAAAACAGATTTGCAAGTCTGTCTTCAAAAAGTCTGCCTACCTCGTCAAATTTCTTTTCGTCCTCGATCGGGCAAAGGTAGGTCTCGCCGTTTTCTTCTTCAACCTGTAAGATTATTATTTCACCATCGTCGTCAATTATGTCTTCAGCGTCGTCATAAACGGGCAGAAGCGCCACATATCGACCGTCGTCAGTTTCTATTCTGTCCAATTCTTCAAATGTATGTTCAACACCGTCTTCGTCAATTACGCTTACGATGTCAGGATTATATTCTTCAGCCATGCGGTTTCCTCCGAATCTGTACTACTATATATATAATAACTTTATTCTTCGAGTTAGTCAAGAAAAATTAAAATAAACTTTTTATAAAATTGTGCAAAAAAACTATTGACATTTAACAAAACCTGTGATATTATATAGATGCAAAGGAAAGATAGAATCTTTAAAGGAGGCGGTTCCCATGAATCGCAGCACTGAATTTAAATAAATTTGAAAGCGTGGTACCGATGAAATAATTATTTGACAAAAATAATTAAAGGTATGATTAAAATGTACAGTTAAAATTCAGAATTCCTTACAAAATTTAACCGGAGCTGTAAAACCAGCCCCGGTTTTTTTGCTGCTTCATAATCTACTGAGCGCATCTGCTGCATGGCTCAAGTCCCATCTCCTTCGCCTGACGGAGCGTACATTCGTAAAACTCATATTCTCCGCAGTCGATATCAAAATGATATTTTGAGCCGTTCTTTGTAATATAAACGATGTCGTCATCGGATTTTGACGGAATTGATTTATTTTCAGAGTCTGCCGCAGATGATTTATGCGTTTTTCTGCCGGATTGCTTTGCCGCAGATGAATCGGCTGAAGTGAGCGTGATATAATCCTTTGCTCCGTTTTCGGCTTCTTCTGATTTATCAATTATCATATATACACAAAACGAAACCATCAGCAGCGCCGAAACGGCGAAAATAACAAGCGGCGCCCTGCTTTTTGAACGTGTATTTAAAATAAGCGCCGCCGCACTCAGCAAACAGAAAAATATCACCAGCGCCAGAAGAGTTATTTCTTTATTCATTATTTTATACCATTACTGAAAGATGAAATCACAGGCGGATAAACAAGTATAATGACCATATCAGGCTTATACTCTTCTATAAATGTATTTATGCTTCCGGAAAACGTGGTTGCCATAGAATATACATTTTTAAATCCTAAAGAGAGAAACGGTACTACTGAATTTCTGAAAGAATCACCTATTATAAGAACGCTTGTATCGTTTTGAGAAAGCTTATTCTCTACGGAAACAAGGTCTGACCATGTATACATATAAGCGCTGTAAGTCGATACATTGTACAGATCTTTTTCTTTTAATATATCGGTATTCATCAGTGCTTTTTCAAAGCTGCCTGTTCTCTCGGATCCGTCATAAAAATCATGATATCTGAAATCTGTTTCAAAATCAGGTATTATCGTCATAAAATCTTCCGGTTCCGCATATGAAGCCGTAACAATTTTACCGAGTGAACCGAGTGAAATACCCTTATATACCTTCCTTGTAAAGTCGTCTATATTGAATTTTGATGAATCAATTTGAATATCGGTATTTTTTTCAATATGTTTAACAATCTCTCCCGATGCCCAGAATGCCGTATCAATAGTCCAATGATGATCCGTTCTGAAAAATGCGTCAGTATAGCTTATATTCTGCTCGTGCAGAAGCTGCCTGATATCCAGACAGTCAACATCGTTTTTTCTGAGCGCAGCCAGCATTTCGTCAGCAGCTTGATTATCGTAATCTTCAAGCCCTGACGGCAGAAGATTATTCTGAGGGTCGACCTTTGACGGCGCCTGAACATACAGAAAATCAGCACCGTTTGTCTTAAGTTTTTTTGCAAACTCAGCAACGTTTTCCGCTGATCCGGATATTTCAGACTTATAAGGTCTCATTGCCAGATTTCCGTCTAAAAGAGTTATCACGCTGCTGTTTGCATCTTCAAACATTTTCATTCCAATTGCTTTGTTATATTTTGCATTTAAGTCAAGAAAGTTCATCCTCGCAAACAGAAGCTTTTCTGTATAGAACGAAGTATTGATTTTTAAATAATCCATTTTGCTGCGAATAAAGGCGAATATATTGTTTTCGGTATTTTCAACCTTGCTTTCTGTCTTTTCAGGAGCAGAAACAGCCGGCTCATCACCGTTTTTGAAGGGAAACTGCCTTAAATACGGGTTGTCTTCATCTTTCTGGTCGGAATCCCCTTCTGCAGTCTCTGACGCTACAGTATCCGGAGTCTGCCCGAGAAAAGAATATCTGAAAATTCGCTCGGTTATCGTTCCGAGGAAAAAGACCAAAACAGCACAGAACAGTACGGCAAGTATGGATTTTGAATTAAGTTTTAACTTTTTCATACCTTACCACCTCTGTCAGAAATTGAAATAGATAAACGGATTATACGCGCCTTTAACCATAAACGAAAGCGAGAGAACAAACAGAACAAACAAAACCGCTGCGCTGACACAATTATAAACTTTGCTGTTGATTTTATCTTTAAACAGCTTCTGAATCGGGAAGCATGCAAGAATGCCGGCTATAAAAAAAACCTTGTAGGACGAAAGATATGTAAGCATATATCCGTCGTACAGCTTTGCGCCTATTCCGAACATAGAAGTCATGTAGGAAAGAGCGTTCCCTATACTTTCAGAACGGAAAAGCACCCAGCCGAGAACGACGAAAAGCATAGTATAAATGTGACCGAAAAAGCCTGATTTTTTGTCAAATCCCGTAAGCTTTTCAACGGTAAGAAGCACAAAATAAAGAAGTCCCCACATGAGGAAAGTCCAGTTGGCTCCGTGCCAGATACCTGTAAGAGTCCAGGTTACAAACAGGTTAAATACGAGCCTTGCTTTTGAATCTACCCTGCTTCCGCCAAGCGGAAAATACACATAATCCCTGAACCAAGTACCAAGCGACATATGCCATCTGCGCCAGAATTCGGTTATCGAACGTGACACATAAGGATAATCGAAGTTTTCAAGGAAATGGAAGCCGAACATTCTGCCGAGACCTATTGCCATTTCGCTGTAACCGGAAAAATCAAAGTAAATCTGCAATGAATATGCAAGAGCGCCTATCCACGCTGAAAGCACTGTGGGCTTTTGCCCGTCAAACGCTGCATCCGCAAGAACAGCAAGATTATTGGCAAGCAAAACTTTTTTGGAAAGGCCGATAAGGAATCGGTATACGCCTGATGAAAAATCTTCAAAAGTTTCAACTCGGTTGTTGATTTCCTCCGCAACTGTTTCATAACGGACAATAGGCCCTGCAATAAGCTGAGGGAAAAATGATATATAAAGTATAACATTGAGCGGATTTTTCTGCGCTTTGCCGTGACCTCTGTAAACGTCTATTACATATGACATCGCCTGGAACGTAAAGAAAGAGATTCCGATTGGAAGACTGATATTGAGCGTATCAATATTTTTATTGAATAAAAGATTGAAATTAGTAAGTAGGAACGTAAGGTATTTGAATACAAAAAGAAGCGCAACGTTAACAACAACCGCCGCTATAAGCGGGGTTTTGGCTCTTTTTGTATTTCTGAATTTATCAACAAGCAGCCCCAAAGCCCAGTTTACAAAAATCGAGCCGAGCATAACCAGAACAAACGACGGCTCACCCCATGCGTAAAAGAACAAACTGGCAAGACTGAGTACAAGATTACTGATGCTTCTGTGTTTTCTGATCGGCGGAAAATAGTAGACTAACAGCACGACCGGCAGAAACAGCAGTATGAATGTTGTAGTAGAAAAAACCAATTCTCTGACCTCCGGAATCAAATCAGAACATAATAAACTATTTTAATTATACAACTTTTGATTATTCTTTTCAAGTATCTGCAAAAAAAGTCTTGATTTTTTATTTAAAGTCGGTTATAATACATAGGTCGAACAGATATGGAGAGTTGTCCGAGCTGGTCGAAGGAGCACGACTGGAAATCGTGTAAACGGCTATCACCGTTTCGAGGGTTCGAATCCCTTGCTCTCCGCCAAAATAGGGTTGCTATTTAAAAGTAGCAGCCCTATTCTTTTATAGATTGAGAACTTGCGCAAAAGAGGTGTTTTATGATTTATAATAATTTAATTAACCATTTAAAACTATGGTGCATCAATAAATCAAAGAAATATCAACTTGAGAACGCAGAACACTCAGGCGCATTCTATGTCGGTTATCAGGTCGCTGATGAACTGGAATTCAAGTTGTCGACGTTAATGGATAAGTCATTTGAAAGCCTTGATAAATTGAGAGAAGAAATATTGAATCTTATCAATGTTCATTATGATCCCTGCGTTATAAATCCTCAAAATATTACGGCAAAGCACATTATTGATAAAATGAATCAGAATTTTTGTGACTTTTTGGAAGAAGTTTTTTTACAAAATAAAAATCTTCCTTTGGCAGATATTCCCTATAAGCGAGTTATTGCAGGATCGGAAGCTGACAAGTTGAAAGAGAAGTTCAGTTTGCATTGGAAATATGATAATACGTCATATTGGTTTCCGCTTACGGGAGACGAGCCAAAAGAGATTTCTGATAAGTTTTTTGTTATGTTTGATTTTTTTGAACCATATATTAAACAATTTGAAAAAATCATCGGTCTTCCGCAAGCACACATTTACAGCTTTGGTGCAAACACTTTCAGACCTGAACACTGCATTGAAACAACAGAAATAATTGATTGCAGCGGCAGCGAAACGATATACACGGATAAGGATTTTTCGTGGGCGATTTATTTTTCTCACGAAAACACCGTTTCATTTGCGGGATCAATCGTACCTAAGGTTAAAGAACTGCTCTCAGCCGAAAAACCGCATTGGGACAAATTTGAAACGGCTCCGGAAGAAGAATGAAAAGAATGTTCAATTCAACAGGTGTTACGCTTTTTCAGTTCTTTTGAAAATACTTTGAATGCATTTTCCTGCCAAAATCAACGATCAACCTTTTCTTTAAAATTCAATTATTTCACAAAAAAGCGAGCAGCGATTACGCCGCTCGTTTTCACATTTAACATTTAATCTTTATTATTGCGTTCACTGCGCTTTCTGCGACGCTGTTCACGGTTATTCTCTTCCGAAGCAAACAGTTCAACCGCCGCATCTGTAAGCGCATCGGGGACCATTGTTCCCGTTTCCAATGTTTCAGCCCACGGACATATCTTTTTATAATCCGAATCAAAAACGACCGTATAAGGCGGACCGCACCTGTCGTTTACGGTCATATACAGATGCCGTCCCTTGCTGATAAGACTTTGAGGAAAAGTGACGTCGGGATCGTCAACACGGTCATATATTTCCTTCGTTATTTCAAAAAGCTCGTGATTGGCTCCTGCGCCGACTTCCGCTGTATAAAGTCCGGTTTCTTCGTCAAAACAGACTCTCCAGCCCATACCCTTTTTGAATTTCATCTGCTTCACTCCCCTTTCAAAA
>CADAMY010000099.1 GCA_902789095.1 Oscillospiraceae bacterium
ACACCAGTTTTCAGGTAATTCAAATGGAATTTCCTCATCAATACAAACCTCTTTTCCGTCACGCTTTTCATAATGAGAATTATCCCTTCTGAAAATGACAGATTCGCTCTTATCCCGCTTGATTTTTCCTTCTTTTATCAAACGTTCTTTTTCCACACGAATACGACCAAGGAGAACAGAAGCGGGCTCATCATTTGAATCTTGAGGAACGAGCTTGCCCTGTACTGCCATTTGAAGAATGGATTTTTTAAGTTGATCAGGAAAGCTCTTTTCAATTTGTGTGTGTTTCAAATATGCACACCCATACTCTTCGACTAATGGCAATAAAACTTTGATTCTTTCAAGAATACGTTTTTGTTCCTCTAATGGTGGCAGCGGCACCAATTGATTTTTTACAACTTCTCCTGTTATTGCGATAAAGGTGGTACCCGTAGCTTGCTTAACAAAAGTATCTTCGAATGTTTCCATCAGGTGAAAAGCAAAGTCTGTCGAAATATTTCCTAAAGGTTTAAGAGCACATAATCCTCTGCCAATACAAAGCATTCTGTCCGTTTTGTTGACTTTTCCGACAGGCGCACGAACACAGAGAAGAACGGAACCGCATCCTGCATATTTTTTAGGAGCATTTGTATATTGAGGGGATTGTAATATTGTTTCTTTCCCGAAGTATGACTTCCCTTGATGAAATTCTATGCCATCACCGGTTTCATTTACGGAAGATCCTTCTGGAGATTGTCCCATTTCAATTTGAAAAACATCCTTTACTCTAACCCATTCCCAAGAATCAGGAATGTCAAAAGGAACCTCATCGGCGATGCTCACGGGCTCTGCATTTCCGATTTTCTCATAAGGAGTATTATCGGCACCGCGAAAGATTACAGAAGGATTCTTTTCTTTCTTTATTTTACCTTCTTTTATAAGCTTTTCTTTCTCTGCTCTGATACGCTCAAGAAGAACGCTTGCGGGTTCATCCGTCGGATCCTGGGGAACAAGTTTACCTTGAACAGCAAGCTGAAGTATTGAGTTTTTTAATTGCTGAGCAGTCATGCTTCATCCTCCGTTAAATCTATGCCGAGAATATCTGTTATCTGAGCCAGTATTCTGTCAATATCGGCATTGAGACTCTTGCGTTTTTCCTGATACTGCCTGATTAAATCGGCGGGCGGAAGAATTTCTTCCTCCTCATGAGGGAAACCGCAAAGGTCTATATTATAATTCCTGTCTTTAATTTCTTCAATTGTGTATTCTTTTGCTTTATCAAAATCATCAACCTTAATGGGCTTGCGGTCATTCCACCATTCAACAACGGGGTCGAAATGTTCGAGTTTCATCGGCTTTGTTTTGCTGAAATGCTTATAGCCGTCAGGCATATCCAGTCTGTAGAACCAAACTGTTTCGGTAGGCTTGGTATTATCAAAGAAAAGGATGTTCGTTGTAATACTTGTGTAAGGAGAAAAAACAGAACCGGGCATGCGAATAATCGTATGCAGATTAAATTCTTTCATCAGTTTTGTTTTTATATTGACCTTCGCATTGTCGGTGCCAAACAGAAAACCATCGGGAAGTATTACGGCGCAGCGACCGTTCTTTTTAAGCCGGAACATAATCACCGACATAAATAGATCAGCTGTTTCGGATGAAGAAAGGTCATCGGGGAAATGATGCTTAATCTCAGCTTTTTCACTGCCACCATATGGCGGATTCATAAGAATAACATCAACTTTATCATCGTCTGTATAGTCAAGCACATCTTTGGTCAGTGAGTTATCGTGAAATACTTTGGGAACATCAAGGCCATGAAGCAGCATGTTCGTGATGCAAAGCATATACGGAAACTGCTTCTTTTCTATTCCGTAAATGGAATTACCGTATGCCGACTGGTCTTCGACAGTGGATACTTTCTTTTCAAGCTGCTTTAACCAACTGATAATAAATCCACCGGTACCGCAGGCAAAATCCGCCATCTTTTCGCCGATCTGAGGATCGATCATCTGCGCCATAAAATCCGTAACGGCGCGAGGCGTATAAAACTCACCGGCAGATCCTGCGCTCTGGAGTTCTTTTAATATGGACTCATATATTTCACCAAAGGCGTGGCTTTCTTCGTAATCGCCGAGGTTGAGTTCATCAATTACATTGATAACCTGCCGAAGAAGAACGCCATCCTTCATATAGTTGTTGGCGTCCTGAAAGGTCGTTTGAACAATTGCCTTTTTAATTGGTGTAGATGCGTCGATCTTAACGCCGCCGATCAGGAGATTGCCGTTGCTGTCACGGATATCCTGGCCTTTCAAGACCGGAAAGAGTGTATTGTTGACGAAATCCAAAAGCGTGTCGCCGGTCATGGCTTTCCCAGAACGGTCATCGACAGCCCAGTTGCACCAGCGGCACTGATCCGGGATAATTGATTGATAATTGTCCTCATCAATATCCCAATCCGCTTCTTTCGCATCATACACCTTCAAAAAAAGCATCCATGCGATCTGTTCAATACGCTGCGCGTCGCCGTTGATACCGGCATCGTTTCGCATAATATCCCTGATACGTTTGACAAAACTTGATATGTTACTCATAATTACGCCGCCTTATATAATTCTGCTTCCAGTTCCTTAATTGCTGCCAGATATCCAGCCTTGCCACCGAAACGACTGACGATGTTTGAAGGAACTCCGAATTTATGTCTGATATCTGGCAGTTTCAAAACATTTGTGCTTTCAAGTGCATATACACCCGTGTTCATATACTTGTCAAGAAGAGCCTCAAGAACCTCGCGTGCCGCTTCGTTGTATTTGCTCAGGAAATCTCTCTTTTTAACATTATTAGCCCGTTCTCTGCGTGTAAGAGGCTTTCTGTCGAAAGCAATATGGCAGATAAAATCAAAATCGTCTACATCGTCCATACCTTGATCTTTTTTCAATGCTTCAAGATCAATTCCTCTTGCACGGAACAATTCTTGGATTTTAGCTTTCTTTTCTTCTGCTGTCCATTGGCTAATAAAATTATCCAAAGACGCATAAGTGCCGAGAATGTTGGTCTTTGTATAGTCTATGATGCTTTCCTGACGAAGCAACTTACCGTTAGAATCATAAACCGAAACAGTTTTGTTGATTATTGAAACAGGACAACCATTCACATCAACATACGGTTTTGGCTGCGACGGAGGATTAGGACCAGGACCTGGACCTGGTCCTGGAGGCGGCGGTCCCGGCTTTTTTGGACCATTCGGATCAAACCCCGGATCAATCTCAACAGGGCCATCCCATTCTGGATCGGCAAACAGACGCGCCACACCTCTGAAATCCATGACAGTAAAATGAGTCTTGCCGTCTTTTTCACGCAGTCTGGTGCCACGCCCGATAATCTGCTTAAATTCGGTCATGGAGTTAATCATCTGATCTATTACAATCAGTTTAGTCATCTTGCAATCAGCGCCTGTGGAAAGAAGTTTTGATGTAGTCGCAATCACCGGATACTTTGCCGAAACTGAAATAAAGTAATCGAGTTTGCTTTTGCCGTAATTATCGGAACCAGTGATACGAACAACGTAATCGGAATTCTGTTTGACCATATCCGAATTAAGATTGCTCAAAGCTATTCTCATTCTTTCGGCGTGTTCTTCAGTTGCGCAGAACACAATGGTTTTTGCCATTCTGTCGGTACTTTTCATATACTGCGTTATTTCACTTGCTACCTGATTGATACGATCTTCAATTACGATATTATAATCGTAATCACTATTCGTATAAATGCGATCCTCGATTACATTGCCGAAAACATCCCGTTGTCCTTTATACGGTCTCCAACCGTCGCCTATATCGGTCGTTATGCCGATCACACGGAACGGGGCAAGGAAACCGTCATCGATTCCTTCGCGTAAGCTGTATGTATAAATCGGATCACCGAAATAGTAAATATTAGAAATATACTTCGTTTCTTTCGGCGTCGCAGTCATACCGAGTTGAGTTGCCGTGTTAAAATATTCAAGAATATTTCGCCAGTTACTGTCTTTTTTTGCTGAACCGCGGTGACACTCGTCAACAATAACAAGGTCAAAGAAATTCGGATTAAATAGCGAGGTCAGACGAGAAACAGTTTCTTCCTCATCCTTCTCATCTTCACGATCAGTTAATTGTTGATACAATGAAAAATAAACTTCGTGAGACGTAATCGTCGAAGGATCATCCTTTGCAAAATTGATTTTATGTATCGTTTTGGAAAGCGGTGCAAAATCCTGTTGAATAGACTGATCAACAAGAATATTTCTGTCAGCAAGATATAAGATTTTTTTCTTCAGTCCGGCTTTAAGAAGCCTATATACGATCTGAAAAGCGGTATAGGTTTTTCCAGTACCGGTAGCCATAACGAGAAGAAGACGATCCTGACCTTTGGCTATCGCATTAACTGTACGGTTAATTGCAATCCTCTGGTAATATCTTGGGGCGTAGGTATTCTGACTTGAATAATATGGCTGATTGATAATTGTTGTTTCCGCAGGTGTGAGACCGGCTCCGCCATTTGCCTCAGCTTGGAAGCGAGCAAGAAGATCATCATAGGACGGGAACGAGTCTAAAGGTATTTCACGCTCCAAACCGGTAAGAAAATCATGCTCATAAAAGGCATCGCCGTTTGAACTGTAAGCAAAAGGTATATCCATCATTTTGGCGTAGTCCATTGCCTGCTGTAAACCATACGAAACGGTATGATTATTGTCTTTTGCTTCAACAATAGCAATCGGATTGTTTGCATTGATATAAAGAATATAATCTGCCTTTTTTGCTGCCGCTCTTGAGACGATATTGCCTTGAATATTGATTTTGCCGTCTGTAAACTGAACCTTTGTCTCCATAGTGATTCGGTCTTGCCACCCACGCCTCAAAAGCGCAGGCGTAATAAAATTCAGTTTTATATCTTCCTCAGTCATATCCTTTTTGTCCAAGATACTGCTCATAAGATAATCTCCTTTTATAAGTACCAATAATAAATAATTATCGGAAGTTATATATGACTTTTTATATTATAGCAATTTTTATAATGATTTGCAATAATAATAAGTATAATGTTTTTTTATTTAGCACTAAATAATTATAAATAATATCCTCCCTCAACAGTGCTGTACTGTCAAGGGAGGATTGTTTATTTCAGTATATCAATCATTATTAACGTGCCGAGGGTGAAGCCGTATCTGAACGCTTCGGCTTCGGAGAGGGTCATAAGGTCAGCGGTGGTATCGTCATATTCGGCGAGGGCTTGTTTTTGCCCGGAAGTAAGCTGTTTTTCAAGCGAATCTCTTTTATCGCCCATAGCTTTTAACAGCTTTATATACTCTTTATTTCCCTCAAGAAATTGCTCCTGCGGTGAGAGATTGCCGTACCACAATTCTTCAAGCGGCGACATCATACATATATCAGCTCCGCAAATACGATTTCTTCGGCTGCGCTTCGGATGTTGTTCATCTTCTGCACCCACAGCATCTGGTCGTTTGCTTTGAGTTCTTCCGTCACGCCCTGCTCCTTTGCCATCTGTTTTGTAAGATATTCCATCATTTCCCTTGCCTGCATATCCGTTTCATAGATATGCTGACTAAGGGTGTTTTCCATCTGATGGATTGAGTATATTGCTTTTCGGTGTTCTTTGAGATACTTCTTCCTCAACAGCCCGTATTTGCCCGGTGTCGGGTATTTCTCCTGCGGCGGCAATGTCAGATTCGGGATCAGATAGTCACCCTTTTTCGTGTATTCTATCTTCGTTTTCGGCATGTAAAAAACCTCCTTGTATTCATTTGCTGTTATTTTAGCGGAATACAGGGAGGTTTACAATTATGCGATTTTTAACACGCTGTACCCGTTCTCTTGGAGCGGATACGGCGTTTTTGTGCTTTTGCTTAAAAACTTTCTGTGAATATTCTGTAAACATTCTCGAAAATCACAACATTTCAGTAAATTTTTGTCCAGTAGATAGTGAAGGTGTAAATATAGCAGTTATCAGAACAGTAAAAGAACTTTATTCCGGTGGTGAAAGTCGCTGTTTTTACCGTACATTTTATATCAAAAGTGTACTTTATCACGGATTTTGAAAAATTTTTTCTCAAAATACCCGGCCAAAACAGCTTTCCCAGTCTATACAAGTGAGAGGGTTGTTTCTGAAAGAGTTAAATTGCTCTTTCAGACTGCGGCTAAAAGAGCCTGACATTTGTCGGAATAAAGGAATTGATTTTGATGCAAAATTTACGCCGCATAACCGATAAAAAACGGAAGGAGGTGAAAAAATGGAAGAACAAAAAAGTAAAAGACTTGAAGAGTGCATGAAACAGATTGAAGAACTAAACCGTTTATGCGACCCGGATATTCTTCAGACGGTAACGTTATCTGAACTTTATGAAACCGTTTACGAATCAAAACCGCCGGTGATAGAGGATATCCTTTTCCCGGGGCTGTGTATTGTTGCGGGTGATTCCAAAATCGGCAAAAGCTTTTTGGTGTCGCAGTTTGCGTATCATGTTGCCGCGGGAACGGATGTGTGGGACAAAAAGGTTGCGCAGGGAACGGTGCTGTACCTTGCGCTTGAGGACAAATACCCGAGACTGCAAAAAAGAATGTACAAAATGTTTTCAGGCGAATCAACCGAAAACCTGCACTTTTCCGTGATTTCGGGAACGATTGATGACAATCTTGAAAAACAGCTTACAAACTTTATCACAGCCCACAAAAACACAAATCTGATAATCATTGATACGCTTCAGCGCGTCAGAGGAAAAACAACCGAAAGCTACAGCTACGCAAATGATTATGAAGTTGTTTCAAAATTCAAAGCTATTGCCGACAATTACGGAATCTGCCTGCTTATGGTACATCACACGAGAAAAGACAAAAAGAACGATCCGTTTGAGAACATCAACGGCACGACTGCGATCATGGGAGCGGCAGATGAAACGATCATCATTTCAAAAGAAAACAGGACAAGCAACAACGCAGTGCTTAATATTACCGGCAGAGATCAGCCCGAAACGAAGATCGAGATTGTTAAAAACAGGGAAACTCTGCTGTGGGAGCTTGTCAGATTCGACGATGAACTTTACAGGGAAGAAGCTGACCCTCTGATTGCGTTACTTGCCGAAAAGGTACATTCAAACGGCGGACAATGGAACGGCAGTGCAAGTGCACTTGCAGATTTTTTAGGTACCGATCTGCCGCCGAACAAGCTGACTTATAAGCTGAACATCAACGCATCAAATCTGCTTACAAATTACAGCATAGAGTACAAAAGCCGACGTGACAGGAACGGCAGACAGATAAATTTAAAGCAGATTGAGCCTGAAGCTGTGACGATTGATGACGATAGTGCAGATAAAACGCAGGGCGGTATTTTATCTGCATAACCTACATCAACCTACACACAGTCGGATTTTCTAAGGTTAATCAGAGGATAATGGCCGCGGCATTATTGTATAGCAAGCATCGCCTTTTGATAGCCACAAAAGACACTTGTCAGGGAAAGCCCTGAAACCCTCTCAAAAAAGCAGTTAAAAACCACAGATTACAATATATAAATTCATCAAGAAAAACTGCATACAAAAACTAAAATCTGTTAGAAGAAAGGAAGTTTTTATGAACTATTTAAACAACAAAAGAGAGGTCGTAACCATGCCTCTCAATAAACTGAAACGTCATCCGTCGAATCCCTTTTGCGTGACGAATGACGCTTCTTTAAAAGCTCTGACACAGAGCATAAAAGCCCACGGAATTATTGAACCTTTGCTCCTGCGAGTCGGTGAA